>DMQW01000084.1 GCA_003455565.1 Limisphaerales bacterium | reverse complement strand
AAAATTAAAAATTAAAAATTCAAAATTTCTATTCGCCTGCCAGCTCGAAAATGTTCGCCCGGATTTTTTGTGCGTGGCGAAAGGTTTGACCGGCGGTTATCTGCCGATGGCGGCGACGCTCACGACGCAGAAGATTTTTGACGCGTTCCTCGGCGAATATGAGGAGTTCAAAACTTTTTTCCACGGCCACAGTTATTCCGGAAATCAACTCGGCGCGGCGGCGGCGCTGGCCAGCCTGGAAATTTTGCAGACGGAAAAATCAGTGCGGCAGCGCGTGCACCTGCAAAAAAATCTGCATGAGGAATTGCAAACGCTTTGGTCGCTGCCGAACGTCGGTGACATCCGGCAGGCCGGCCTGGTGGCGGGAATTGAACTCGTTAAAAACTGGCGGACGCGCGAGCCGTTCGCCTTGCGCGAGCGCGCAGGCATACGCGTGTGCGAGGCGATGGCAAAGCGCGGAGTGCTGACGCGGCCCATCGGCAACGTGATGGTGCTGATGCCGCCGTATTGCACAACGCCGGCGCAGTTGCGGAAAATGGTGTCCGCCGTGGCCGAAAGCGTGGCGGAACTGGAATGACGCTTGCAAAAAGCTCGGCCGATTGGTGCCGACGGAAAATATTTTGTCTGGAATTACTGGGACCCCGCCGGGCCGTGGGATTACAAACCCGACGGCTCGACGCGCCACTGGGTCGGCGTGCATCCGAATGGCGGCTATTATGCGATTGATGTCGAGGCCATCACCGCCGCGTTCGAGCACGGCCTCGTCTTTACGCGCGAAGACGTCGCCCGGCTCATTGCCACGAACCGCGACTTCATGTGGAATCAGCAGGTCAACGGCGCGCAGTTCCAGCGCATAGACGGCGGGGCGCCCGATCCGCGCTGGAAGAATTCGCCCGGCGTGCTATGGACGGCGCTTGTGCCGCACGACGACACGCTGCGCAAAATTTTTGTGGCCAACCACAATCCCGCCGGCTGGGGCGGACTCGTCGTGACGCCGTGGTTTTTGTCCCTCGGCAAAACGTGAGGGCGCACCGTCTGATGCCGTGCCGCGAAAAAAGCTCGCCAACGGTTTGGAAAAGGCGCAATTCTTGAAGCGTCATCCACCGAAGGAAACCGCCTGATGAACACCAGTCCTAAAAAAGTCATTTGGATAATCCTGTTGTGTCTACTGGTTTTGTCCACCGTCACCGCCCTGTTCCAATTGCGTCGCGGGAAAAGCGTGCAGCAGGAACTTGCGGACACGCGCCGCGCGCTGCGCGAGCAGGGTTTCAAGACCGATCTCGCCGATTTCAATTTCCACACCGACGCTGCCATGCAGTCGCGCGAAATGGCGCTGACATTTTTCGGCTATACGGTCCCGCCGGCGACCGCAGCGGACACCATTAACTTGTTGCCCATTGTCGCGGATGACTCTGCCATTGTGATTTGGAAACAAGATTGGCTGAAGGGCGAGGAAGACAACATCACTTGGTCCGATTTGCGCGAAGTGCTCGAAGAAATTCGTCCGCAGCTTGACACCGCCTGCGACGCCGCGCTGTCGGGGCCAATTCAATTCAACCTCGAAGCCAGTCACGGCAGCGCGATGTTGCTGCGCCACCTGGCCGACATGAAAAAGCTCGCCCTGAAATTTGGCGCACGCGCGGTTCTGAATTTGCACGACGGCAACAAAGACGCCGCGTTCACAAATCTTTTGGCGCAAAGCCGTTTGGTCACTGCGTGGGAGCCGGAGCCTTCCGAAATTTCTCACCTGGTCCGGTTCGCCTGTGTGACATTCGCCTTCGACGCTGTGTGGCAGGCACTGCAAACCAACGGCTGGTCGGATGAACAACTGTCCCGGCTTCAGCAAGAATGGACGGCGGTGGATTTCTTCAGAAAACTGCCCGATACCATGTCTTTCAAGCGCGCCTTTGTCGTGGCCGATTGCCAGCGGGAGCGCAACGAGCCTTTGACCGTCGGCATGCCCGCGCCCGATTTTTTCAAGTTAGCTTTGCATTCGCCCGGCTCTGCTTTCACGGAACTCAAGAATTCCTGGAGCCGAGCGGGCTATCGCAGCCACGGCACCTACGAGGATGAGAAAGCTCTGTTGCTTTTCTATCGTGACCGCGAAATGGAGTTGCGAAACGCCATGCAAGCCGTTGCGTGGTCAACCATGCGACCGCTGCCGGGCGTGACGAATGTTGTTATTTTCCACTCGCCATATCCTTCGCGGTTCATTTCCAGGATGAACATTCGGGAAACCGGCATGGCCTTCCAACGCCAAGGCGGCGGACTGCTCACTCGCGCCGCCAAGGCCGAGGCGCAACGGCGAATCCTCATTACCGCCATCGCCTTGGAACGTTTTCGCGGCAAGCATGGCGCGTATCCACAAACGCTCGCCGCACTCGCGCCAGAATTCTTAAAGGCCGCGCCGGTGGATTTCATGGACGGCCAGCCATTGCGCTATCGCTTGAATGCCGACGGACACTTTCTGCTTTATTCTGTGGGGACAGATTGCGTGGATAACGCTGGCAAGATGCAAAGGAGCATGGGCGAACTTGGTTTTGAGCGACCTGCGTTTCCCGGTGCGCCGTCGCCGGAAAGCGACATCGTCTGGCCGCTGCCGGCCAGCGCCGCCGAAGCCGCCAGCCAGCATCAGCAGGAACGGGACGCCGCGCAGACCAAGGCCGAGGAAATTGAAAGCCTTCAGGCCAACGCGCAGTGGGAACATACCGCCCGCCATCAAGCCGATTTGGAAATGCTCCTATCCGCGTCCCCAGTGACGAATGTGCTGGACTTAGTTTTTCTTAACAGCCATGTGAGCGACACGTTGCGTAATCCGCCCGGCGCTAGAGCGTTTTCAGTCACTTCGTAGCCACATGAAACAATCAATTTTCATTTGTTTTCATGCGTTTTCTTGCGAAATAGCGGCTACAGTTTTGGTTAAACCGCTCTATCGCAAACCATCTCACACTCGTCCAAATGCTCGCGCTTCGGCAAATCTTCACCGGCAACGAACCGGAAACCATCACCTTCCAACTGCCAATCGCCTACGATGCACTGACGAATTTCGGTGATCTTCACCTTTACATAGATCCGACCAACAATGACGACTCCGACCTGGGCTGCAACGCCATGGATATGAAATGCGAGCGCGCCGGCAATGGCGATTGTCTGCTGGTATGGAGCACACTTTACGAATCACCCGGTCGTCACGCGCTGCAAGCCGGGTTGATGCTGGACGGATTGCCGCCGGACAAACAGGACTTTGATGGACCACTGCTGCCATTCACCATCACCAACCTTGTTCAGTTCAGTCTCGGCTCCGCAGACTACGATGTTGAACTTGGCGCACGCTTCCATGCCCGTTTGCCGGAGGCGAACGGCGCTTATTCCATTGAATGTCTCACCACCAACGGCGCGCATCTGGCCACGCTATCCGGCAGCACCACCAACGGCGAATTTAACGTCATTTGGAATTTGGTGGATGACCACGGACATCGCCTCAATGGCGGGACGTTCAATTCCATCGTGCATGTCACACTGCCAGATTCAGGCCGCACGCAGACGTTGCGGGGACCTTGAACGGGCGTATTGGGCAACCGTTTTGAATTTTGCGGCGGTCACAGACCGCCGCTACAAATTTACATGTGCGCGATGATGTTGTCGCCGAACTGCGAGCATTTGATTTCGGTCGCACCTTCCATCTGCCGCGCGAAATCGTAGGTGACACGCTTGCTGCCAATCGCGCCGTTGAGTCCTTTGAGAATCAAGTCCGCCGCTTCCGGCCAACCCAGGTAGCGGAACATCATTTCGCCGGAGAGCACGACCGAGCCGGGATTGACCTGATCTTTGTTCGCATACTTCGGCGCGGTGCCGTGCGTGGCTTCAAAAATCGCGTGGCCGGTGATGTAATTGATGTTGCCGCCGGGCGCGATGCCGATGCCGCCGACCTGCGCGGCAAGCGCGTCGCTCAAATAATCGCCGTTCAAATTCAGCGTCGCGATGACGTCGAAATCCGTCGGGCGCGTCAGCACTTGTTGCAACGCGATGTCGGCGATGGCGTCCTTGATGACAAGGCCCGCGCCGGGCTTGCCTTCGGGAATTTTGCACCACGGGCCGCCGTCAATCTCGACCGCGCCGAATTCGCTCTTCGCCAGTTCGTAGCTCCAGTCGCGGAAACCGCCTTCGGTGTATTTCATGATATTGCCCTTGTGGACAATCGTCACCGACTTGCTCTTGTTCGTGATCGCGTATTGCACCGCCGAACGGAACAGGCGCTGCGTGCCGGTTTTGGAAACGGATTTGATGCCGATGCCGACGACTTCGGGCGTTTCGCCGAAACGGATTTTTTTAAAATCCTTCGGAAAATTCGCCTTTAAGAATTCAATCGTTTTCAATGCGGCTTCCTTGCCCGCTTCGAAGTCAATGCCCGCGTAAATGTCTTCCGTGTTTTCGCGGAAGATGACCATTTTCACCTTCTCCGGGTGCTTCACGGGTGAAGGCACGCCGACGAACCATTGCACGGGGCGCAGGCAGACGTAGAGATCGAGCATCTGGCGCAGCGCGACGTTGAGCGAGCGGATGCCGCCGCCGACGGGCGTGGTGAGCGGGCCTTTGATGCCGACGAGATATTCCTTGAACGCCTCGACGGTGTCATCCGGCAACCAGTTGTTGAACTTCTTGAAACTTTCTTCGCCGGCAAAAACCTCGAACCAGGAGATTTTCCGTTTGCCGCCATAGGCTTTTTGCACCGCCGCGTCAAACACGCGCACGCTCGCGGCCCAGATGTCCGGGCCGGTGCCGTCGCCGCGGATGAAGGGGACGATGGGGTTGTTCGGCACGGTGAGTTTGCCGTTGGCGATGGAGATTTTCCCGCCGGCGGGAACGGTGCAGGTGGTATAGGCCATAAATTTGAAATCAGTTAATCAATTCCTTCTGCAAGATGAAACCGCCGGGAGCGCGGAAAATCAAGGATAGAAAGCAAACCGCCTTAAAAATTTGATGAACACCGTGTGGCCATGCCCCGTTTGCCCCGCCTAGCCAGTTGACCCACCGGGGCTCTCGTCCGACGAATATTCGCCTCTACCAGACCGGCTTTGACATTCGTCAGGCTCACATTCACAACCATTGGATGAGCCGCGACTTTTAACCGAGCCGTTCCGATAGCCGATGCAGGCGCATCCACATCGGCTAAAGCGATTCCGACAGTCGTTAAAGCCATGCCGACAACCATCAGACCGGGTGCGACCGTCGTTAAACCCATATTTACATCCGTTGGAACGGCATCAACTGTCTATAAATGACCACCGGCCACCGATAAATGCCTGCAAACATCCAATAAACGGCCCCGCCCAATTGAAGGGTGGCCTCGTGATTTGGTTAGATGCGCTCGCGATTCCAATAAATGCCTTTGGCCCTCCGTTAAACCCCCGCGCATCCGTTTCGCAGGACTGGTTGTAATCGTAAAATGCCTGTGAACATTGACCAGACACCGGTGCCCGACGTGTAAATGCCGGGCCACATCATCAATCCCGTTGGGATTCGGGTTACGGGGCCAGCCGGTCGCGGTGGGGCTGGTGGTCGCGGTTCCAGCGGCTCAAGGCGTCGTCGCTGGTGTCGGCAAAAAGAAATTTCAACGTCGGCGATTCAACGTGGCCGTCGCAAAAGACCACGTTGGCGGTGCGGATTCTGGTTTGACCGGAGCGCGGCATTTAGAGCCTGTGTGAAAAACA
>DMQW01000289.1 GCA_003455565.1 Limisphaerales bacterium | reverse complement strand
CGACCACCGAGATCTACACAGAGTAGATCGTCGTCAGCGTCAGATGTGTATAAGAGACAGGAGGACAATAGTGTGTCAGCCCTGTGGACCAAGCGCGATTGCGTGACCTACATTTTTTGCGGATATGATGGGCGGGTTTTTCTGCGCGGCTGCCAAAAACTTCCCTGGCATTACCACATCCCGATCCGTGAACCGGATGTGCAGGTTTTGCCGGGGTTTCTGCAAAAGTATTCATTCACGCGCACGGATAAAAGATTGTTTGAGACTTTGAAAAATCCGTTTGCGTTTGCCAGACAAATTTTCCGGCGGCTGGTAAAAAAGTGATTTCATTTTCCAGCGACAGCCGGCGAACAGGTTTTCCTTACGCGCACAATTTAACTTGAATGCAAAAAATCGCGCTCATCGCCACGGTGTTCAACGAGGGTGACGCCGTGTTTCCGTGGGCAAAATCGCTGCGCGCCCAGACGCGCCGGCCGGATGAATTTGTCATTGTGGACGGCGGCTCGACCGACGGCACGCCGGAGCGGCTGCGGCAGGCGTTCAGCCACGGCGATTTCCCGATGCCGCGCATCATCATCGAGAAATGCAACATCGCGCGCGGACGAAACCTCGCCTTCAAAAACACCACGGCGGACATCGTCGCCTCGATTGACGCGGGTTCGGTGGCGACGGAACGCTGGCTGGAAAAAGTCGTTGAGCCGCTGTTTGAGCAGCCGGATGTCCATGCGGTCGGCGGCTGGCGTCCGCTGCGTCTGGAAAATGAATTTCAAAAACGCATCGGGCGCTACTGCTGTTTTCCGCGCGACCGCTGGCCGGTCGGCGCGATGTGCGATCCGTCCGGTGGCAACATCGCATTCCGCCGCCATGCGTTCGAGGCCGCCGGCGGTTTTCCCGAATGGCTCACGTTTGCCGGCGAGGATTTTTTGTTCAACGCCACGATGAATCGCATCGGCTTTCCAATTTACTACCAGCCCGATGCGTTGACGTTGTGGGAGGGCCGGTCGAACTGGCGCAGCTACGCGGTCATGGTGCGGCGCTACGGCTATGGCCTCGGCGAAATGCAGGTCTTCCCGAAAAACTACTGGGCCTGGATGCTCACGACGCTGGTGCCGCCGCTGATTTTGTTTTCTAAAAATCCCTTGCGCGATGCGTGGCTGCGCTGGCTGCGAAATGCCAATTCCGTTTGGGGCTGGTTCACCGGCAGAATTTTTGGACACAGACCGCCGCCGGGCTGGGAATTTGTGGACGGCTACTGGTTTGGGCCCGGCGCGATGGCGGTCATGCGCGCGCGTGAAAAAAAATGAACGCCGCGAAAGCCCAGCCGCGTTTTGCGATGGCCTGCTTTGCGCGCAGCGGCGACGACAATTTCGCCCGCGCGCTGGAGCACCACGGCCTGCTGGATTTTTACGCGCTCGGCACGCGGCGCGGCGCACACGGAATCCCGCCGGAACATACGCGGTTGCAGCCGCTCTTCGGCCTCGCCAATTATATTTTTGCCCGCACGCTGCCGACGTATCAGGCGGAATCGTTGCGCTTCCGCACTTATGGCCTGTTCGACCGCTGGGTGCAAAGTTTGTTGTCGCCCGGCCAGCTTTTTTTTACGGCCTACGCCTTTGCCCCCGGGGCGATGCGAAAGACCAGGCAGCACGGCGGCCTGGCGTTCATGGACGCATGGACTTCGCATCCGGAGGAATTTTGGGAACTGCTTGCCGGGGAGCAAAAAATCTGGAAGTCAAAAGCTCCGCCGGTCTCACGCCATTATCAGGATCTCGTCGTCGAATCCGTCGCGGCGGCGGACTACATCTGCGTGGCAAGCAACTTCGTCAGAAATTCATTTTTGCAACGGGGTTATCCGGCGGAAAAACTTTTATTTTGCCCGTATCCCGTGGACTTGGAGATGTTCCGGCCTGCGCCAGAACCCCGCCCGGCGGATCGTCCGTTCACCATTTTGCACACGGGCGGATTGAGTTTGCGGAAAGGCACGCCGTATCTGCTCGAAGCGTTCCGGCTCATCCGCAAAGAGGTTCCCAACGCCGTGTTGCGGATCAAGCGCCATGTGCGAAATGATGTCGTGGACATCATGAAGAAAAATTCCGACCTGCCCATCGAATGGTCGGACAACCTTGACTTTGCCGGCAACGTGCGGCGCTATCAGACCTCCGACCTGCTGCTTTTTCCCTCCATTGAGGATGGTTTTGCGATGGTGGTGGCGGAGGCGCTGGCCTGCGGCCTGCCCGTCGTCACCACGCCGAACACCGGCGCATCCGACCTGATTCAATCCGGTGTGAATGGCGAGGTCGTCCCCATCCGCAATGCGCGCGCACTGGCTGATGCCGCGCTGAAATGGTGGGAGCGCCTGCGTCAAGGTGAACGTATCGGTGGGCGCGCCGGGTTGACGGAGCGGTTGAGCTTCCAGCGGTTCGAGGAAAATTTCATTGGTCATCTGACGCGGCTTGGCATAAAATCATCGCTCCAATGAAGGCAAGCCGACTCTTTCCCGATTGACCCAATGAACACCATCCTTGTCAGAAAACTTCCCACGCCGACCGCATCGTTCCGCATCCGTCGTGTTCCCTTCCTAGGTCGCTTTTATGAATATGTCTTCTGTTCACAATCAACGGGCAAGATCGAGATGTGGTCAAAGCGTATCTTACGGAAGATTTTCCCGGCCTATTACCGGCTGTGCGGTTCCAGCACGGGAGAATTTGAATTTCAACGGCAGGGACAACGGTCGGAAATCCAGTTCAACGCGCGCAACACGGAGTTCTGCATCTTGAGCGACACGCTTTTTAAAAATGGTTATGAGATCGAGGTGGCGGCTCTTTTGGACGTGCTTCTACCGGAAGGCGGAACTTTTTTTGATGTCGGCAGCAATTGGGGATACCACACCCTTCTTGCCGCTGGTAGCCGTTCCAAGTTGACAGTCCATGCCTTTGAACCAACACCCGAAACCTTCAAAGACTTGGTCGCTTGCGTGGAACAATCTGGCCTCGCTGGGATGGTTACCTGCAACAACTTCGCCTTGTCGAGCAATGACGGCAAAGCTTTCATCAAGTTGCCGGAAGGTCTGCACAGCGGAGGCGCCCAAGTCTCCAGCGACGGCGGAGTTGCCAGCATCAACACCCGACGGCTCGATTCACTCGATCTGCCAAAGCCAGATTTTATTAAGATGGATGTTGAAGGCCACGAAATTGAAGTTGTCAAAGGTGGGCAGAACACCTTGAAATTGGCACGCCCGTATCTCATTTTTGAGAGCAAGCCCAATCATCTTCAACCGGACAAAGTCTTAGACATATTCTTTTTTCTTGCCAGACTGGGTTATAACTTTTTTGTTCCGGCAATTCAACGCGAACCACGGGCGCGCAATTTTTTGATACCCGCTGGCTGGCTGCCGGCTGCTAATGATGATGGCCTGGCTCTGATTCCTTTCATCCCGGAGACGCGGCTGCTTTGTCTGAGTGAATTCAATGTGTTTGCCTGCCATGAAAGCCGCCTGCCGGAATTGATGACCAAGTTCAAGCCCTGGCCTTGATAACTTTGCACGAAACGATTGCATCATAACACGAAATCAGAATTGCCTTTGAATCACCACGCACCACCATTTTTCAAGGACATTATCATCAATGGATTTAAATTTAGGTTGGAATTTGACCGCGTAAAGGCAACCTTGACTGGAATTGCTTGCCCGGAATGCTATGGCTGAAAATTTAGCAAGGACGCCTGACATGATTGAAGGACAGTTAAACGCAGATGAACGAGGTTTAATCACCAAAGCCATCCTCAACGCCCCCGTAAAGCCACGGGTGGCGCTGGAAGTCGGCACCTGGCTGGGCGGCGGCAGCACGCTGCATATTCTCCGCGCGCTGGAGCAGAACGGCACCGGCCATCTGTGGGGCATCGAGGCGGACCGTTCCATCTACGAACGGATGCTCACCAACATCCGCGCGGCGATGCCGACGGCGGCGAGCCGTTTCACCCCGCTGCTGGGTTTCTCGCAGGACGTGCTGAAGCAGTGGAAAAAAGAACAGCCGGCGGATGTGACCGTGGACTTTGTGTTTCTCGATGGCGGCAATAATCCCCGCGAGCAGATCGAGGAATTTGAGCTGCTCGACCCGCTGATGCCCGTGGGTGGCCAGCTCATGTCGCATGACGCCAAGTTGCGCAAGGGCCGGTGGCTGGTGCCGTTCATCTCCCGGCTGGACAACTGGGAATCCAAGCTCCACGACATCAGCGAACCCGGCTTGTTCTACGCCAAAAAAATTGCGCTCCGGCCTTCGCCGCAAAGTCTGCGTGCCGCCAAACAGCACCGGTTCCGGCAGGCCTGCCAGCCAGCGGAAATCGCCGCCTCCTGCCTGCCGTCCTCCGTCTGCAGCTTCGCCCTGCGGCTGCTGCCGAAGAAATTCTCCCGCCACCTGTCCGACGGACGCGATTGAAACCAACCTTGAACCTCTAAAATATTTTTGTGCCACCCCTATGAAGGTTCTTTTTTCATACCCGCTGCCATTTTTTCTGGCCCATGGCGGATCGCAAACCTTGATCGAAGCTTTGATGCGCGAACTGGCGAACTTGGGCGTCAAGGTGGAGCCCGTGCGCTGGTGGGATGAAAACCAGACCGGCGACATCATTCATTATGTCAGTCGTCCCAACAGTAACAGCGTCCGTCTCGCCCATGAAAAGAACTTCAAAGTGGTGATGACGGATTTGCTCGATCAAACCGCTTCGCGCAGCCGGCCGCGTTTGTTTTTGCAACGCATGGCCATCCGGACCGGTCGCACGGTGGCGCGGGGTCTGGCCGGAAATTTAAGCTGGGGGGTTTACCAGGAGATTGACGCCATGGTTTATGCCGTGGGGCATGAGTGGGAAGTGGCCAAATATCTGTTCGACGCCAGTCCACAGCGGGGACACATCATCCCGCATGGACTCGAAGATGAGGCGATAAAACAGCTTTCGCTTCCGGCGGCGGAAGCCGACTACCTTGTATCCGTCGCGACGATTCATCCCAGAAAAAACACACTGCTGCTGGCGCAGGCTGCCCGCCTGGCCAAGGTTCCGATTGTCTTTCTCGGCAAGCCCTACTCGCCTGACAACGACTATTTTCTCCATTTCAAGGAATTGGCCGACGGCCAATATGTCCGATACCCCGGCTTTGTGTCCGAGGCGGAAAAATACCGCTACTTGCGCGGGGCGCGCGGGTTTGCGCTGTTAAGCCAGTTTGAAAGCGGCTGCATTTCCGTCTATGAAGCCGCCGCCGCCGGGTTGCCGCTTTTTCTCTCAAATCTACCTTGGGCCGCCAAGAGTTATCCCCACGCTAAAAATCTGCAGCTCGCGGAACTGCGCACCGCCGGATCAATCGCGTCCGATCTGGGGCGATTTTACAAACAGGCGCACCGGAGGCGCGAAACCACGTTCCCGGTTCTCGCCTGGCGCGCGGTGGCGAAGGAATATCTGCGCCTTTACGAAAAAGTGCTTGCTCATTAAAGGCATGAAGATCGCAATGATCATTCCCGACAACCGGGATGAATTTCGGAAGTTTGACGATCCCGTCCCCTATTTCGGCCCGGCACCGTCGGCCCTGCTCGAAGGGCTGGCTGGAAATCAGGACTGCGAGGTCCACATTGTGTCGTGCGTGCACCGGACCATGACCGCGCCCGAGAAGATCGCCGGGAATATTTATTACCACGCGGTGGGAGTCGGCAAATGGGGCTGGCTGCGCGGCGGTTATCTGGGTTGCATCCGCGCCATCCGCCGCCAGTTGCAAAAAATTCAGCCGGACATCGTCCATGGCCAGGGCACCGAACGTTACTGCGCCATCAGTGCGGTGTCCTCCGGCTTTCCGAACGTGCTGACCATTCACGGCAACATGAAGGCTATTGCCGAAATCTACGGCGCGCAGTTCGGAAGTTTTCACTGGCTGACGGCCCGGCTGGAAACCTTTACGCTGGCCCGCACGGCGGGGGTATTTTGTAATTCAGCCTACACCGAATCATTGGTCAAACCGCGCACCAAAAAAATTTGGCGGGTCGCCAACGCACTCCAGCCGGAATTTTTCAAACCGCGTCCCGTCCCGCCGCCGGCTACGCGCCCGGTCTTTTTGAATGTCGGTATGATGGAACCGCGCAAACAGCAGTTGGAACTGCTGGGCGTTGCCCGCAAATGGCATGAACGCGGATTCAAATTTGAACTTCGCTTTGTCGGGAACCGCGCGGAGCAAACGGATTACGGCCGGACCTTTTTGCGCGAGCTGGCCGCTGCGGAATCCGCCGGTTACGCCCGGCATCTCGGCTTGCAGTCCGTCACCCAGATCATTGAGACAATGGACGCCGCCTCGGCGCTGATCCACTTTCCAAGCGAGGAGGCGTTTGGCCTGGTCGTGGCGGAAGCTCTGGCGCGGAACTTGAAGTTTTTTGGTGCCGCTACCGGCGGCGTCGTGGACATTGCCGGTGGCGTCCAAGGCGCCGAACTTGTTCCCGCGCAGGATTGGGCGGCCCTCGAAAACGCCATTGCCCGGTGGCTGACGGCGGATTGTCCGCCGCCACCAGACACAGCCGCCATCATGCGCGAGCGCTATCATCCCACCGTCATCGCGCGGCGGCATCTGGAGATTTACCGCGAAGTGATACAGGAGCGCAGTGCAAAGAGCTAAACGCAAAGCGCAGAGCGCAGAGCGGAGGACGGAGCGTGGAAGACGGAAACATCCAACAACGAACATCCAATGCCCGGACGCCAGACGCAAAGGACAAGGGCGGAAATCAGGTAGCAGCCGACGTGAGTCGGCTCAAATTGATTCTCCAAACTTGATCGTTGATAGCGGAAAACCAGCCGTGTCCATCCGCCATGATCAAGCAGACCAAGGACAAAAACTGAAAACGGAAATGAAAAACGAAAGTAGAAAGCAAAAAATCAAAGACCAAAGTTGAAATTGGGAAAGTTGAAATTGATTTTTGCCTTCGGCATTATTTATTTCAGTTTTCCTTGGCCCGTGAAGTCCCCTTGGCCTGTGGAATCTGTTCCGTATTCCAGCAGGCTGCCCTTACTTCACCGGGCTACTTCACCGGGCTGCTTTCCCAATTTCAGCTTTTGATTTAAGTAAGTCGGCTCAAATTGATTCTCTAAAATCAATCCTACCGCAGTTTGCAATCAATAGCCCAAAGATCAGCATGAGCGGACTCACCTTCGCTGCTACGGTGGTTGAGGAGGCTGGTGGCGGTTTTTGTAATCGCCCCGGCTGAAATACTTTTCCAGCCACACATACGCGCAGATGAAAAAATAGCGGCTGCCCATCTCCTTGATTTTCAATTTCGCTCCGCCGTAGCGCCGGTTGCGCCAGGTGATCGGCACCACCGTCCACGAATAGCCGCGCACGATGGCCTTGAGCGGAAGCTCCACCGTCAAATTAAAATGTGGCGCAATGAGCGGCTCGCAACCCGTGATGACCGTGCGCCGGTAAGCTTTGAACGCATTCGTCGTGTCGTTCAGCGGAATCTGGAAAATGCAGCGAATGAAAAAATTGGCGAGCCGGTTCACGAACAGCTTCACCTTCGGATAATCAATCACGCCGCCGCCCTTGACGAACCGGCTGCCGAACACGCAGTCCCAGCCTTCGTTCAGCAATTTCCAGTAACGCACCGCGTCGCGCGCGTCGTCGGATTCATCGGCCATCATGATCACCACCGCGTCGCCTGTGCAGTGGCGCAGGCCGGACGTGATGGCACGGCCAAAGCCATGTTCGCCGGTGTTTTGGATCGGGCGCAACGCCGGGATTTTTGTTTTCAACTGCTGCAATACTTCCCAAGTCCCGTCCTTGCTGCCGTCGTCCACCACCACGATTTCGTGCGGTATCTGGTTCAAGTTAAATTCCAGATGCAGATGTTCAATCGTCGCCGGCAGCGCGCCTTCCTCGTCACGCGCCGGGATGATCACCGAAAATAATTTCAGCGGCGGCGCGGACGGATTGGGCGCGGGCGGATTCATCAGGAACCTGAAATTTCCAGCCAGTTGGGATTTTGTTCCGCATGCCGCGCGATTTCGTCCAAAACTTTTTCCAGGGAAAACTGCGGCTGCCAGTTCCATTGTTTCGCCGCGAGCGACGAATCCAAAACCATCCACGGAATGTCGAACGGACGCGGATTCGCGTCGCTGGCCACGGCGTGCTGGCCGAAACGCGCATCGCACCAGTCGGTCAACTGCGCAAGCGACATCGCGTTCGCCGCGCCGCCGCTGAAATTGGCAATGCGCGGTTGGTCATTGCCGCGATGTTTCATCTGCGCCAGCAACACCGGCACGAGATCGCGCGGATGCAGGCAGTCACGGACTTGATGCCCCTGCCCGTCGAAGCCGATGTATTTCAGCGAACGCCGCCGCAGATGCGAATTAATCCAGAACGAAAAAATTCCCTGGTCGGGTTTGCCAAATTGTCCCGCGCCCGCCAGCACGCCGCAGCGGTTGATCCAGACGGGAAAATTAAACGTCCCGGCGTATTCGAGCGCGACAATTTCGCTCGCCAGTTTGCTGGAGCCGTAAAGCGAGATCGGCGGCGCGGTGGAAAATTTTTCGCTGACGCCGGCGGCGGTCAATCCGTCCGGCAAGGTTGCGCCGGACTGGGGACGGAACGCGCGTTGATAAATTTCCACCGGCAGCGCGGCCAGCGGCGGCACGGAATAAACGCGGCTGGTGCTCAATAAAATCAGCCCCGCGCGCTGCGCCTTGCAGTATTCGAGGAGGTTGACCGTGCCCCAAAGATTGTGTTCGAGCAACTGGCGCGAGCTGGTCTTGCCGTCCACTCCCGCGAGCACGCTGGGATTCGCGGCGGCATCAATCACGAAATCGGCGGCGGGCAGCGTTTCAAAATCCGTGGCGCTGCGGACGTCGGCGTGAATGATTTTTACGCCGAGTTTCGCGAGTTCGCGGCGGTTCAATTCGCTGCCGGGACGGATGAAATTGTCCACGCCGGTGACCTGCAAATTTTCCGACGATTCCAGCAGCGCGCGGGTCAAAGTGCTGCCCACGAAGCCGCAAATGCCGGTGATGAGAAGTTTCACAGGAAAAAGTCAGGCGCACTTGCGGACAACTTCTCCCTCTCCTCCCCCAAAGGAGGAGAGGGTCGGGGTGAGGAGGCCAATTGTTTTGAAATTAAAATCCCCTCACCCCAGCCCTCTCCCCGCTTTGGGGCGGGGTGAGGGAGCAGAAAGTTTGGTTTTAAGGGCATAGATTCAACTGGCAATGACGGCTTGGTGAATCTGTTGCAGAATCGCTTTCAAATCGAACTGGTATTTCCAATCGGGATAGTGCTTCTGAAATTTCCGCACGTCGCTGACCCACCAGATGTGGTCGCCGATGCGGTTGTCCTCGACGTAAGTCCAGTTGAGTTTTTTGCCGCTGATTTCTTCGCAGAGCGCAATCGCTTCGAGCATCGAACAGTTCGAGTGACGGCTGCCACCCAGGTTATAAACTTCGCCGGAACGCGGCTTCAAAGAAAATTGCCAGAACGCTTCGACGAGGTCGCGACTGTGGATGTTGTCGCGAACCTGCTTGCCCTTGTAACCGAACACGCGATACGGCCGGCCCGTGGCGGTGCATCTCATCAGGTAAGCGAGAAAACCGTGCAGCTCCGTGCCCGCGTGCGCCGGGCCGGTGAGACAGCCGCCGCGAAAACACACCGTCTTCATGCCGAAGTAACGTCCGTATTCCTGCACCAAAACGTCCGCCGCAACTTTGCTCGCGCCGAACAGCGAATGTTTTGTCTGGTCAATGGACATCGTTTCGTCAATGCCCTCGCGGTATTTGTGCGCCGGGTCAATTTCCCAGCGCTGCTCCAGTTCGCGCAACGGCAAAAGATTCGGCGTGTCGCCATAAACTTTGTTCGTGCTGGTGAAAATGAAAACCGCCCCGGGGCAATGTTGCCGCGTGGCTTCGAGCAGGTTCAAAGTGCCGACCGCATTGACGCTGAAATCCGTGTGCGGTTCGCGCGCGGCCCAGTCGTGCGACGGCTGCGCGGCGGTGTGGACGACGACCTTTATTGATGAGTTAAGTTTGGCAAAAACGGCGTTGACCTTGTCGTTGTCGCGGATGTCCACGGCTTCGTGGTGGTAATTTTTCAGCGACTTTTCCAGCTTGGTGCGCGTCAGCGCCGTGGACGCCTCGACGCCAAAAAAAATTGCCCGCATATCGTTGTCCATGCCGACCACGTCGAGGCCTTCGGCGTGAAAGCGTTTGCACGTTTCAGAACCGATTAAACCGGCGGAGCCGGTGACAAGGGCGATGCTCATGATTTAGAGTTTTAGCTTAAATACCGGGTCGGAATGATGCCTGTCAGCCAAAGCGGGCGGCAAGCATAAACGGCCTGCTTAATAATCGTAGCAGCCGACGTGAGTCGGCTCATGTTTCTGGTAGTGGGTCAGTTTGCTATTTCGGTGGGGCGAGTGTCCCCGCGAGCCGGCTCGTCAGTAGCCTCGCCCCACCAAAAATGACCCACTACGGCAGTTCCGGTTGACATTGGCACGCTTGGATAGGCGAACATCGAACAACAAACATTCAACATCGAACATTCAACATCCAATGGTCGGTGGGTGGACGCGCAATGGGTGTTCGGCGTTGGATGTTGGTTGTTCGATGTTTCTTCAATATGAATTATCTGGATCCATCGGCGGCCACGCGGCTGGCGGCCAGATGCCGTTCGGCAAACACCTCCACGCGCGGCCAGACTTCATCCGCCGTCACGTCCCACAGGCAGAACGGCGTGGCAAACCGGCAGTAATCCGCGCAGGGTTTGTAGGGACACGCCCTGCCTTCAAAAATTTCCGCCGCCGGATGCAGCGGCGCAAACCATTCGGCAAGTTGCGGGCCAAACAAGGTGAAGGTGGGCACGCCACAAGCCGCCGCCAGGTGGCCGGGGCCGGAATCGTTGCCGATGAAGACGCCGGCTTGATCCATCAGCGCAAACAATTCCGTGACGCTGCGCGGGCAGATGACGTTTTCTCCCCGGTTTTGCCACCAGGCAAGCTGGCCGGCGTCACAGGCAATCTGCACGGTGACATTTTTTTGGCGCAACCGGGCGGCAATTTTCTGGAAATTTTCCAGCGGCCACACCCGCACCGGCAGCCGGGCGCCGCTGTGAAGCAGCGCCACGCGGGCAGGCTGGCGCGGTGGCGCAATGATTTCCCCGACCGCCGGCAGGTTCAGCCCGAGGGCATGGCCGGCAATGCGCCAGGATTCGTAGCGATGCGCCAGCGGATCGGGCCGGGCAAGTTCCTGCGTGAGCAACCGCCAGCTCTTGAGCCGGTCGAAGCCCAGCCGCGCGCAGGCGCCGGCCAGCCGCAATAATAAATGGTCGCGCGGATCCCAGCGCGCGGAGACGCCGCAGTCAAAGTGTTCGGCCTTAAGCTGGCGGCGCAGGCGCAGCATCGGCAGCCACGGCCAGCGCCAGAAATGGTATTTACCATGGAACGCCGTCCACGGGGCGGTGAAGGGAATGGCGTTCACTTCCGGCCAGAGGCGCGGACGCAGTTCCTGGGCGAAGGGTTTGGCCAGCAGGGTGACGGTGAATTTTTCTGACGCGGCCCGGAGAAAGGGCGTGGCGATGACCAGATCGCCGAGACCCCAAAGTTCGAGAACGAGCAGTTTGGGTTTCACGACGGGCGTCAGGCCGGCTGCGGCTGCGGCAGTGGTTTAAGAGTGGTGGCCGGTTCGCGTTGCGGTCCCCGGACACCCCAGTTGAGGGCGATGCTGAAGGCGGCGGCTTTGGCGAATCCGCCCACGTCATTTTGAAACGCGCCGAAGATGAAGAGAAAGCCGAAAACTCCGTAGGCACTGGCCATAAACAGAAAGGTGTTGACGGTCTTGAGTTCCGGATCGCCGTATTTATAATTACGATAGGTCACCCGCACCACCGCCACCATGAGCCAGAGCATGCCGAAGCCGCCCCAGATGCCAAAGGAGATGATCGTGGAAAACGGCCCGCTGTGGTAATCATTCGCAATCGCCAGTGATCCCTCGCTCGCGTCCATTTGCTCCGCCAAGCCGCCTCTGGCGAACGTGCCTTGGCCAATCATTTGATAATCTTCCACCGTAAGCCCGTAACCCTTGCCCAGCAGCAGGTATTGCGGCACTTTCGGCCACAGGTCGCGCCACATTTGATACCGCCATTCGACCGAGCCATCCGCGTCGGCTCTCGCCACCGGGTCAATGTTCAGCGGCAGGAACGCCAGGGAGCGTTGGAAGGTGTAGGGCAGCTTGGTCGCGAAGGGCACGAGCAGGGCGGCGCCCAGTATTCCCACAAACGCAAATATCATGAGCAGCCGGGTGCGGTGCAATCCCTCCAGAAAGAACAAGATGCCGATGTAGGCCAGATTGCCAATGAGGGTGATACGAAAACCACCCAGTAACGAGAGGAGGAAAAACAAAATGAACAGCGGCAGACGCCACAACCGGTTGCCCAGGAAAATTCCCCGCAAACCAAACCTGGCCAGCATAAAACTAAACAAAACATTCGCCGTAGTGGAAAATGCGCCCAGCCGGGTGGTGCCCAGGATAAAGCCGGAATCCCCCTCGGTCGCATATGTCGGCGGAAACAACCAGTTGATGTAGTTCAGCGGGGAAGGCAGCAGGGGAAACAAATCGCTGATGAACGCCGGGGTTCCCGCCAGAAAAAACAGGCCGATATACAGGTTGCGCTTCGCCCGGGGAATACCCCGGCTGGTCAGCGCAAAATACATCGCGATGCCGCAAAACAGCGCGACGTATTTTTTGCCACCCCCTATGCTGCCACCCGCTACGCCGCCGCCCAACGCATGCAGGCCGATGCCGCCGGTGAGTTTCGCCGTCAGGAGCACCACGCCCAGAATGAACAGCAGCGGCCACGTCATGCCGGGCACGCTGATAAACCGCCGGTCGCTGTTCATCGCCCGTTCCACGATGGCGATACCCAGGCTCAAGATGACCACCACCTCCCAGAGCGGAGGGTTGCCCACCAGAAAAAACACCGTCGCCGGGCAGCCGATCCCAAACACCATGATGGGATAATGCCACTTGATAAAGATCGGGGAGAAAACCAGCGCAACCACCAGCCCTATGACCCCCAGCGTGCCATAACTCGCCGGCTCGGTGAGCAAATAGCCGACTAAAATCGCCAGCGGAATGCTGACCGCATAGGTTATCAACATCCGTATCGCGGCGGCGGGGTTGGTCATCATGTAAAAAAAAGTTGAATCAGCATAAACCACGCACGGTGCCCGCCGCAATCTGAATTCAATCCGAATTCTGAAATCGAAG
>DMQW01000300.1:3433-4292 GCA_003455565.1 Limisphaerales bacterium | reverse complement strand
GATTACGTCCGCAAGTATCTCGTGCTGGATAAACGGCTGGATCCATCGGTCGCATAAAAATTCACTGTAACGTCACTAGCTGTGGCGGGCGTCTGCTGTTCAAAATCGTCTGAAATGAAAAACCATCTTTTCATCCGCACCGGCCTCGTTGCGTTGGCTTGTTTCGGCTTTGGCAAAATTTTTGCCGACAATTTTCCAGCCACGACCGCGCCGGTCGGGCGCGACGGCAGTTCGCTCATCACGCCGGTCAATCAAATCGTCACGCCCGCCGGCACATTGATTGAACTGCCGGGCATGCGGCCGCAGGCGCTGGCGTTAAGCCCGGATGGAAAAATCCTTGTCACCTCCGGGCTGACGCATGAACTGGTCGCGCTGGATCCGGCGATGGGGAATATTCTCCAGCGTGTGCCGCTGCCGCCGGATGCGGTGGGCGAACAGAAGCCGGTTACGTCGCTCATCCTCAATCCCGACGACAAGGCGCAGGTGAGTTTCACCGGCCTCGCGTTTTCGCCCGACGGCTCGCGGATTTATCTTTCCAACGTCAACGGTGACCTCAAGGTTTTCAGCGTCGCCAAGGACAAGACCATTTCGCGGCTGGCTTCATTTCCGTTGCCGCCGGACGCCGCGCCGTCCCGCAAGGCGGAAATTCCCGCCGGCATTGCGGTTTCGGCGGACGGCAAAAAAATTTACGTCGCGCTCAACCTTTCCAACCGGCTCATCGAAATGGACGCGGCGACGGGAAAAGTTTTGCGGACATGGAATGTCGGCGTCGCGCCGTTCGACGTGGTTCTCGCCGGACACAAAATTTACGTCAGCAACTGGGGCGGCCGGCGGCCGGACGCGAACAGCGTCACCGGCT
>DMQW01000300.1:584-3357 GCA_003455565.1 Limisphaerales bacterium | reverse complement strand
GCCCGGCCGGACGCGGCACGCTCGTGCGTGTTGATTCCCGCTCCATCGCCAGCGAAGGCTCGGTGACGGTGATTGACCTTGCACAACCGGTGGTGGCCGCCGTGCAAAAACAAATCATCACCGGCCCGCACGCGTGCGCGCTGGCGCTTTCGCCGAACGGCCGCTGGGTCGTCGCGGCGAGCGCGGGCGCCGACACGTTGAGCGTGATTGACACGCGCAGCGACGAGGTCGTGGAAACCTTCAGCGCGCGGCAGAATCCAGGCGATTTGTTCGGCGCGCAGCCCAACGCGGTGGCGTTTGACCGGTCGGGGAAAAAGCTGTTTGTCTGCAACGGCACGCAGAACGCCGTCGCCGTATTTCAATTTCAGCCGCGCGAAACAAAATTGCTCGGGCTGGTTCCCGTCGGCTGGTTTCCCGGCGCGATTGCGTTTGATGTGAAGCACAATCAGATTTGCGTGGCGAACCTCAAGGACATCACCACGAAGACGCAGAAGGGCCGGCAGGGCGCGACCGGCTTCGGATTCAACACGCATCAATACTGCGGCACGCTCTCGCTGGTGCCGGTTCCGGCGAAGAACCAGTTGGCGGCGTTCACGCAAAAAGCGCTGGCGAATCTCCGTTATCCGCTGCTCGCGCAGGCGAAGCTGCCGCCGCGTCCCGCCCGTTCGCCCGTGCCGGTGCCGGAACGCGCGGGCGAACCGAGCGTGTTCAAGCACGTCATCTACATCATCAAGGAAAACCGCAGTTATGACCAGGTGCTCGGCGACGTGAAGTCCGGCAACGGCGACGCCAGCCTGTGCATCTTTGGCGAACGCGTGACGCCGAACCAGCACAAGTTCGTCCGCGAATTTGCGCTGCTCGACAACACCTACTGCTCCGGCATCTTGAGCGCGGACGGCCACCAGTGGACCGACAGCGGCCTCGCCACGGATTATGTCGAGCGCGAATTTGCCGGCTGGCCGCGCAGCTATCCCTGCGGCGGCGATGGCGAAGGCGGACGCGACGCGCTCGCGTATTCGCCGGCCGGTTTCATCTGGGACGACGCATTGGCGCATGGCCGGAGCGTCGTCAACTTCGGCGAATTCACCACGTCAGCCAAGCACTGGAAAAATCCGTCGCAAAAGGGAAAAATTACTTTTGCCGACACTTACAGGGATTTCACCACCAGTGCCAGCACGATTGAATACGCCAGTGAACCCGACCTCGAGGCGCTGCGGCCGTTCACGGTTCCGAACTTCGTCGGCTGGGATCTGGCCGTGCCGGACGTGTGGCGCGCGGCGTTCTTCAATAAATCACTCAAGGAATACGAACAGCGTGACAACCTGCCCGCGCTCACGATTCTCTGGCTGCCCAACGACCACACCAGCGGCACCGGCGCGGGCAAGCCCACGCCCGCCGCGCAGGTCGCCGACAACGACCTTGCGTTCGGACAGATCGTCGAGGCCGTGAGCCACGGCAAATTCTGGAAGGACACCTGCATCATCGCCATCGAGGACGACCCGCAGAACGGCTGGGACCACGTCAGCGGCTACCGCACCACGGCCTATGTCATCAGCCCGTTCACGCGGCGCGGCGCGGTCGTCAGCACGCAATACAACCAGACCAGCCTGCTGCGCACGATGGAACTGATGCTCGGCCTGCCGCCGATGAACCAGATGGACGCCACCGCCACGCCGATGTTCGACTGCTTCACCAACACACCGGACTACACCGCTTATGATGCCGTGACGAACAACGTGCCGCTGGACGAGATGAATTCGCCGCTGAAAAGTATTTTCAATTCGCAACAGCGCAAGGACGCCATCGTTTCCGTGCGGTTGCCGCTGGAACAACCTGACCAGTGCAACGAAGATGTGCTGAACCGCATCCTCTGGCGCGCGACGATGGGCGCGAAGCCGTATCCCGAATGGGCGGTGAAAATCGTGGATGAAGATTAAAGTTTCCCGGCGACAAAAAATTTCAAAGCAGTGTTGACACAAAAGCGGTTTCGGTTAAATATATCCGTAACCGATATATCCGTTAAAATGGCAAAGCCTGAAACCGATCCCGAAAGCCTGCTGCCGCTCACGCCGGCGGTGTTTCATGTGCTGCTCGCCTTGGCGGGCGGCGAGCGTCACGGTTACGCCATCATGCAGGAAGTGGCCGAAAGCACGGACGGCCAAGTTAAAATGGGACCGGGAACTTTATATGGCACGGTCAAGCGCCTGCTCGAAGCGCAGTTGATTGAGGAGTCTGACGAACGCCCCGACCCGCACCTGGATGATGATCGCCGCCGTTATTATCGGCTCACCGGAGTTGGCGAACAGGTGGTCAAGGCGGAGGCGCGGCGTTATGCGGAGATTGTGGAGATCGCGCGCGGGAAAAAATTGATCCGCAAACCTGCCTGAGACATGGCGAAAAATTTCAACAACCGGGCGCTGGCGGTCTCGCAAAAAATTTATGGGCGGCTGTTGCTCGCGTATCCGCCGGCGCACCGCGAGGAATATGGCCCGGCGATGGCGCAACTATTCCGCGACGAGTGCCGCGACGCCTGGAACGAATCACAAAATTGGGGCGTGGCCAAACTCTGGCTGCTCGTCCTGCCGGATTTGGTGAAGACTTCAATTATTGAACGTCTCGCCGCACTAAACGAAAGGAAATCTATGTCCGACAAAATGACTGCACTGATTGAACCGCGCACGGCTTTTCTCAAGGTGTTCGTGGTGGTGTTTCTTTTAATCCTTTGCGCTACGGTGACGGTCACTTTTCTTTTGCCTGAATCCTACGCCAGCAC
>DMQW01000300.1:443-567 GCA_003455565.1 Limisphaerales bacterium | reverse complement strand
CCGCCGGCGCACCGCGAGGAATACGGCCCGGCGATGGCGCAGCTTTTTCGCGACCAGTTCCGCGATGCGTGGAACGAATCACAAAGCTGGGGCGTGGCCAGACTCTGGCTGCTCGTCCTGCCGG
>DMQW01000300.1:0-123 GCA_003455565.1 Limisphaerales bacterium | reverse complement strand
CTGCTCGTCCTGCCGGATTTGGTAAAGACTTCAATCACTGAACGTCTCGCCGCACTTAACGAAAGGAAATCTATGTTCGACAAAATGACCGCACTGATTCAACCGCGCACGGCTTTTCTCAAG
>DMQW01000067.1 GCA_003455565.1 Limisphaerales bacterium | reverse complement strand
ACGAAGAATCTTTCTGGCTGGCGCGTCGGCGCATTGGAAGGCCGCATGAATTGGCTGAGGAATTCGTGAAAACCGAGCCGGCCAAGATTATTGGTAAGTATCTTTTTTGGGCGGCCCTCGCAATTTTTCTAAACGAATTCTTGGGGTCAATTCGTTGCGCAATTCGCATGGTTTCCCGCGAAAGTGATTTGGCGGCACCTTTGAGTGTTTTAATGTTTATGCTGTTCATTGCTCTGTTGATGGTCGGCGTGATGATGGCGACCGGACGGTTTTCGGGTCTTTGCTCCAAGCTGGATTCGTTCATAAAAAGCCGTTCTCTTTTCAAGTTCACAATGCTGATGCTGGTTCTGCTTGCCGTGCTTCTGGATGAATTCTCGTGGCACATAATGGCCGGCGGCTCCAGTTGGCACGTCAACGGTTCAATTCCATTTCTATACCTCATACAATCAGTGTCAGACTCCAACATGACACAATCTATTGACGCGACAACCTGCATCGCAGTCATGTTTGGCATGCGTTTGTTGACGCTAATGACCTTGGTGTGGGTTCTCTTGAGGCTCGTGCCGACGCAAAATCGAAAAGTCGGCCAACAAATCTGAAACCATGGAAACTCAAACCCGTTTCGATCTAAACGCGGCCATTCAAAACTGGCAGCAGGAACTGGCCGCGCAGCCCGATCTCACGCCCGACGTGCGGCGCGAATTGGAAACGCATCTCCGCGACACCGTGGCCGAACTTCAGCGGCGCGGTTTGAAAGAAGAAGAATCTTTCTGGCTCGCGTGCCGACGAGTCGGCCAGCCGCAACAGCTCGGCGAGGAATTTGTGAAAACCGACCCGGCCAATGTCTGGCGCGAGCGGGTGCTTTGGATGGCGATTAGTTTGGTCGGAAGTTATGTGTTCATGACTTGGAAAGATTTGCTGGCGGGTTGGATGAATCAAAGTAGCTGGACAGAATTTTTTTATTTGATTCCTTTGTTTGTGTTCATTGCGTCAGTCGTAATGATTCGTCGCGGACGCATTCCAAATTATCTTGAAAATATTTCATCATGGAAATTGGCTTGCGGACTGTTTGCTATTTTAACCATTACGGTTTTGACCGCTTATTTCCGAGACCGGAATTTGCCGGGCAACGATTTAATCACTGCCGGATATAATATCAGCATGGTGCTGTCGTGGCTTGGCAATGCAGTTTGGCCGGCAGTGATGGTTTTAATTTTGCTTCTCACACTGAAACGTAATCGCAAGACTCCAAAACGTGCTTGAGGCTGCCCGCGTGCGAAAGCCGCTTGCCGCCCATTGTCAACGGAGTTATTTTCCCGCCATGATTGAGGCTGTGGAAATCGAACGCATGAGCCGCACGGAAAAGGTGCAGGCGATGGAACTGCTCTGGCGCTCGATGGCCGGCGAGCCGGAAAAAGTGGAGTCGCCCGGCTGGCACAAAAAAATCCTCGCCAGCCGTCTGGCCAAAGTTGAAGCCGGCAAAGGTGAATTTCTCACCGTCGCCCAGCTCAAAAAGCGGCTCGCCAGACGCAGCACATGAGAACCGTGGTCGTTCTGGCCGAAGCCGCCGAAGACATCGAACAGGCGCGGGAATTTTACGACGAGCAGGAACAAGGCATTGGTGAATACTGCGCGGATTCGCTGGTGACAGACATTGCAAGCCTCGCGCTTTACCACGGAATTCATTCCCGGCACTTTGGATTTTACCGGATGCTGGCACACCGGTTCCCGTTCGGCATTTACTACCGCGATACCCAAACGGAAACCCAGGTGTTCGCCGTGCTGGACTTGCGGCGCGATCCGAATTGGATTCGGAAAGAACTTTCGTGGCGCGGCTAAAATTTCAATCGCGCATTTTCCGCACGTCCACGGCGGCCATGCCGGCGGCGCGGATGGCCTGCATGCCCAGATCGGTGTCTTCGTAGGCACGGCAGAATTTCGGGTCAACGCCGATGCGCCGCGCCGCTTCGAGAAAAATGTCCGGTGCCGGTTTTTGGTTCTTCACCATTTCGCTGGTGACGACGGCGTCAAACAGATGGCGGATTTTTAGATGTTCGAGAACACCAATGATGATCGGCAGCGTGCCGCCCGACGCGACGGCCATCGGAATTTTTCCGAAGTTCGCCTTGGCAATTTCCACGACGGCGTGAATTGGTTCGACCTGCATCATCAGCGGCAGATATACTTCCTCTTTTTCGTGCGCGACGGCGATGTGGTCGAGTGAACGGCCTTGTTCCTCCGCGAGCATTTTCAAAATGTCGCGCGACGGCACGCCGCCGAGCGAATAAAAACGGTCTTCGGGAAAATGCAGTTCGTGGCGTTGCGTGATCATCTGCCACGCGCGCCAGTGCATGGGCATGGTGTCGGCCAGAGTGCCGTCGCAGTCGAAGATGAGTCCTTTGATATCAGTCATAATCTTAATCTTACTCGTAATCGTAATCTCCAAACCCGGTTAAGAGTATGATTACGATTAGGATTACGAACGGAAATTACAATTTTACCTCCGCCAGTCTTTCTTCCAGGTCGTGGTTCATCAGCAGTTCCAGCATCTCATCCAGATCGCCGTCAATGAAGTTGGCGAGATTATAGAGCGTCACTTCCAAGCGATGATCGGTGACGCGGTTCTGCGGAAAATTATAGGTGCGGATTTTTTCACTGCGGTCGCCGGTGCCGACCTGGTCCTTGCGCTGGGCGGCGTATTTGGCGTTTTCATCAGCAATTTTTCGTTCGAGCAAACGCGAGCGCAAAACCGTCATGGCCGTAAGCCGGTTCTTTTGCTGCGAACGTTCGTCGGCGCAACGCACGATCAATCCGGTTGGCTTGTGAATGATTTGAACGGCGGAATCCGTCGTGTTGACACCCTGGCCGCCTTTGCCAGAAGCACGGCAGCAGTTGATCTCAATTTCGTCGGGCTTGATTTCGATGTCCACCTCCTCGGCTTCGGGCAGCACGGCGACCGTGGTGGTGCTGGTGTGAATTCTCCCCTGCGCCTCGGTCGCGGGAACGCGCTGAACGCGGTGAACGCCGCTCTCGTATTTCAGCCGCTTGAAAACATCCTGCCCGCTGACCTGAAAAATAATCTCCTTGAAACCGCCGAGGTCGGACGGACTGGAATCGAGCGTCTCGGCCTTCCAACCGTGCGCTTCGCAGTAGCGCGAATACATCCGAAACAAATCGGCGGCGAACAGCGCGGATTCTGAACCGCCCGCGCCCGCGCGAATTTCCACAATCGTGTTGCGCGAATCGGTCGGGTTCGGTGGCACGAGCCCGAACTGGACCTGTTTGCCCAGTTTTTGTTCCGCGATTTCGAGCCGCGCGATTTCTTCCTTCGCCAGCGCGACGAATTCGGCATCGCCAGATTCCAGCAGCGCACGGTTGCCGGCCAGTTCGGCCAGCGTTTTCAAATACGCCTCGCCGGTGGCCACCAGCTCCTTGAGCCGCGCGTATTCGCGGGACAACTCCTGCGCGCGCTGCGGATTGTCAAAAGCCTTCGGATCGCTCAGCAAAGCTTCAAGCTCCGTAAAGCGGCTGCGAAATTTTTCGATGTGCGGTTTTAAGTCCATTTTTCATCGTAGCCGCGTCTCGGAAGAGCGCGGCTGAAGTCATTCAAATAGCTGCGCTCTTCCGAGGCGCAGCTACGCAAAAATACAACCGCCCGCAACTCCGAAAATTTCCGGTGCTGCGGGCGGTAGGCGGTAAAAAGCTATTTCTTCTTTTTCTTCTTGGCGTCGAACGCCTCCTTGGCGGCCAGAGTTTTGGCGGCGCGCTGCTGGAATTTGTCCACGCGCCCGGCGGTATCCACAAATTTTTGCGTGCCGGTATAAAACGGATGGCACGCGTTGCAGATGCCCACGATGATGGTGGAACGGGTCGAGCGGGTCTTGATCACGTTGCCGCAGGCGCAACGGATTTCCGCGTCATTGTATTTCGGATGGATGTCCGTCTTCATAAAAAGGACGGTAAAACTATCACGGTTTCGCTGGATGACAAGAGGGAATTTTTGGCAGAGGCGAAAGAAATTTGCATATTTTAATAAAATCGATGTTGACTTTAATTTTATTAAGTTGTATAAAACGAAAGAACAATTCAATTTTATTAAATGAGCGATTTTGACAAAAAACACTGGATGTCTTTTCTTGAGGACGAAGATTTGGCCTTTGTCAAACGGTTCATCCTGTTTTCCGGTTCGCTCAAGGATTTGGCCGAAGCCTACAATGTTTCCTACCCGACGCTCCGGCTGCGCCTCGACCGGCTGATTGAAAAAATCAAAATCCTCGACAGCCAGAAAATTGACGACGATTTCGAGCGCCAGCTCCGCGCGCATTTCGCCGACGGCAAGCTGGACTCGCAGGTTTTCAAAAAACTTCTAACCGCCTATCAAAACCAAAAAAAAGGAACAAAATGAAAAGATTAATTCAACTGAACTTGTTGCTGCTGCTCATTTCAACTGCCACGGCGCAGGAATCAAGCCCGCAGCAATCGCCTCCGCAAGAATCCCAAAAAGTCCTGCGCGATTACGATTGGAAAGGCTTGGCCCGGCAGCAATTCTTGCCCGGAGAAGTGGTTTCAATGAATGGAAGTTCGATTTTGAAGATTGAAAAAACCAACGACACGCTGCAAAGTTTTTCAATTTTGAAAATTTCAGACCCGTCGGTTATCAAAAACGCATATTTTCTCGTTTGCGAGGTGAAATATGAAAATGTCACCAAACAGAGCGTCTTAAGCTTATCATGTTTCCTTCCGCCAGCGGCGCTTGGTAGTGATGGAAGAAAAATAGATGTGAGAGCAAAAAACGACCGATATGGATTTATTGAAGTCACATCAAATTGGAAACCTCTCCAATTTCCAGTTGCCCGCGATGCTCTTGAAGGATTGCCGACACAATTGGAAGCGCATCTTGATATGCCGGGACGTGGAACGATTTATATTCGTCCCATAAGACTTTTGGGAGTGACCGGCAGTTGGTGGTCGCCGCAACAAATCGCTTTGATTGGCGGCATCGGCGGTTCGGTCATCGGCTGCTTTGGCGCGTTGCTCGGCTTGCTTGCTTCAAAAGGCAAAGCGCGCACTTTCGTCCTGACCACGATGAAAATTTTCATCGTGCTGGGAATTCTGCTGACGATTGCGGGATTTGTCGCCGTCGTGTCCAACCAGCCTTACGCCGTCTGGTATGCGTTGCTCCTGCCCGGTGTCATTCTCACTTTGGTTTTTTCGTTGACGCTGCCTTCAATTCAAAGGCGCTACGATGAATTGGAAATCCGCCGGATGACTTCGGTTGACACAATGGGAAGTTGATCCATTAAACTCCGCCAATCCACTTGCGGTCTTCCCAAACGGCCTTGAGCGAAGTCAGGTTGCGCGAATCAAAAATATTTTTCGCGGCGGCGGCGACGTTGCCTTTTTTCAAATTGTTGAACGCGTCGCTTGCGCTGATGGCGACGAATTGCAGCACGCTCGGGTCGCGGTAGCAGTCAATCATGCAGCGCGTGCAGCCGTCGCGGATGAGTTTGGAGTCGTCCCAGTCATAGACCTTGCACATCGGCGTTTCCCAGAAATGACACCGGTAAAGATCGAGATTCCAGTCGAGGTAAAAATATTTGTGGCCGCCGAGGCAGCCGAATTTTTCTTTTTCGCCGCGCAGATGCCGCTGCATTTCATTGAGCGATTCCGTCGGGTTCACCACCGGAAAACCGCTGTTCTTTTTCATCTGCTTGATTTTTTCAAACAGTTCGATGAGTTCCTGGTTATTAAAATTCACCAAGCCGCTGTCGCTGAAGCTCAAATAACTGCTCGCCAGCGAGGTCAGCGGATAACTGAACGTGCAGCTTTTGAATTCGAGCGTTTCGAGAAACTCCGGCAGTTTCTCGTAATCTTCAATCAACCGGCTGGCCGTGATGCTCGCCGTGGTTTGAATGCCGACGGAATGAAAAAACTGGTTGGCCTTTTTTATTTTTTTGCAGACGTCCGGCAGGCCGCGATTCTTTTCGTGCGCCGTGATGTCGTGCGCGTCAATGGACATGATGACGCTGGTCAAACCATCGCTGGCGAGGCCACGCATGTTTTCGTCATTCCACAAACCGCCGTTCGTGCAGATCATCGGGTGAATCCCGCGCTCCGCCGCGTAGCGCGTCATGGCGCGCAAATCGCGATGCACCATCGGTTCGCCGCCGACGAAGAGCAGGTAGCCGATGTGATTTTTCACCGCGATGTCAATCGCGTCACGCGCTTCCGGCAACGTTACGCTGCGCCGCGCCTTCGAATCAAACTTCGAGCGCGCAAAACCGCAGAAACCGCAGTCGGCATTACAGATGTTCGTGATGGCGAATTGCAGATAACCCGGCCCGCCGTGATTGAGAACTTCCTTGAAAAGTTTGAACGCGCCTTTTTTGGGGCGGACGACGGGCTTGGAAAAATCTGGCGTTGCCGCCGCCGTCGAAACAGCTTCGGTGATTTTCGGACTTGGTAAATTGGCCACGTTATTCATTGCAAACTACGACATTGTGTTGGCAAAAAATGTTACGGGCAAACTTTCTTTGGCCGGCATAATTCCGGCGCGGATGATTTTCGCTTGTCGGGGCGGGAACAAAAGGA
>DMQW01000195.1 GCA_003455565.1 Limisphaerales bacterium | reverse complement strand
CGCATCAAGTTGGAAATTACCGCAGCGCGCCCATTGATCAATTTGGCAATCCAACTCCAACCTGGGGATATATGCAAAACGTAAATCTGCAAATTCAAAAGCTTGCGCCGACGTTGCTGAAATTAACTTGCGACGACGTCTATCATTTTGGGTCGTTGCCAAAGGGAACCCATTTGCCGACAGAAAAAAGTTTGCTTAAAACAGCGGGCGGCGACGATTTCATGGCGGGCGAATTTACGCATCAAGATGGTAGTCGTTACGTGATGATCGTGAACAAAGACGTGGTAAAGTCTCATCGCTGCTCGCCGCAATTTCGCGTTCCGGTAAAAGGTCTAAAGCTTATTTCGCCCTATAGCGGCCAGCCAGTTGAGTTTACCCGAGAACAAGTCTGGATCTCTCCAGGAAGTGGCGCGCTGCTTAAATTGGAATAGCAGAATTTTATTACGCCACGGATGTCGCAGATTGAACAGATCAAATAAATCAGCATCATTCGCACGATTGTGGCTTGCTCAATTTGATAATCATTACCGCGATGCAATTCTTGTTTTTCATTATGCTGCTGATTGCGGGAAGGATATGGGCGGACTCTCTTCCCGCTGCGGCAAGCGGGCCTCAACGTGTCCTCCGTCTCGAACCTTCATCCGGTAATCCGCGCAACAGCGAAGGCGCTTTCATCCGGCTGGCGGACGGGCGAATTCTTTTTATCTACACGCGATTCACCGGCGGGAGTGGGGACCACGCCGCCGCTGACCTTGCCGGACGTTTCTCCAGCGACGACGGGAAAACCTGGACTACCAACGATGTCGTCATCGTCCGAAACGAAGGCGGCTTGAACGTGATGTCGGTTTCGTTGTTGCGACTTCGCGATGGACGCATTGCCTTGTTTTATCTGTGCAAGCATTCGTTGACGGATTGCCGGCCGCTGATGCGCGTCTCGACGGACGAGGCCAAAACATGGAGTGCCGCGACGACGTGCATTGATGACGTGGTCGGCTATTATGTCTTGAACAATGATCGCGCGGTGCAATTGAAGAGCGGGCGACTCGTGTTGCCGGTAGCGCTGCACCAGACGTCCACGCAGGAAAAATTCGATCCGCGCGCATTGATCATGTGCTATTTCTCGGATGACAACGGCAAGTCCTGGTGTCGGAGCACGACGGCGCAGAAAGCCAAATCGTCGGAAGGAAAGGAAGTCACACTTCAGGAACCGGGAGTCGTCGAGTTAAAAGATGGCCGCCTGATGATGTTCTGCCGCACCGACGCGGGTATGCAATTCATTTCATTTTCCGCTGATGGGGGCGACACATGGTCGGGGTTCAAGGCGTCCAACATCGTTTCTCCCCTTTCGCCCGCGTCGATCAAACGAATCCCAAAAACGGGCGACCTCCTGCTGGTGTGGAACAACAGTTACGATTCCAAGTCGAAGACCGGCGGCAATCGCACACCGTTCAATGTTGCCATTTCGCAGGATGAAGGTGAAACGTGGCGCAACGTCCGAACAATCGAGGCGGATGCCGACGGATGGTATTGCTATACTGCGATTGAGTTTGTCGGAGATTTCGTTCTACTCGGACACTGCGCCGGAAACCGCAAGGATGGCGACGGGCTGGGCGTGACGCAGATCACGCGGTTCCCAGTGGAATGGCTTTACTCGAAGTAGCGTGCAACTGCGCGCAAAGCGCAGCCGCAGAAGACTTGTGGTCCACGATATGAAAGATTGATTTTGTGCCGGGACCGGTTCAGACTTTGGACGGCTGTTTAATTTAATCAAAAAAACCACCCCGTTATGAAATCAACCACACTGCAAATGCGCTCCCTTATGCTAGCCCTCGGAATATCCATCGGCCTTGGTCTTTGTCCGATGGTTCGGGCGCAAAACGATAAACCCAGTTCGGACGCGACCAAACCCGCAGGCCGCGATCCCGTCACCGACGCCGCTTTGATTGCCAACTCGACGGCGAAGTCGAAGCCGTTGCGCATTCTTGTAATTGGCGGACATCCTGCCGACGTTTTCGATCAGTCCGGCGGCACGATGGCTCATCATATCGCTCGCGGCGATTGGGTGGGTTGTGTCGTGATGACTACTGGCGTCCGCATTCACGACAAAGTCGTGGCCAACGAACTCACGGAACGCAAAGACATCTCCGCTGCGGAGATGAACAAGATCATGGCCGAGCGCGCCAACGTGAAGAAAACGGAAGTCATCAAAGCCTGTTCGCTGTTGGGCGTGCATAAAGATGATATTTATTTTCTCGGCGCGGACGACGCGGTCTTGCTGGTGAACGAACCCATGATTCGCCAGATCGCCCAATACATCCGTAAACTCAAGCCCGACGTCATCATCACGCACTATCCCTATGAAGATGGAGCGCTTGGCTCACCTCACGCGCAAACAGGACAGATGGTGGTTCATGCCATTACGCTGGCTGCGAGCGTGGATCCTGATGACAAGAATCTACCCCATCACGTAACACAGGTTTTCTTCTTTGGCGAGGGGGCGGCCTCGGTCCGCACTGGTTTATGGAGTGCGCAAGGTGGCTTTTACAACGATGTGTTTGTGGACATCACCGACGTGGCCGCCAAGAAAGTCGCCTGCCTCGACTGCATGGCGTCGCAAGGTTACGACGGTGCTTATGCGCGCAAACGCATTGATTCCTTGGACGGTGCCTTCGGGAACCAGGCGCGCGTTCCCTACGCGGAAGGATTCATCACGCTATATTCGAGCGTGAATTATTACCTGCCGGTTTCACCGATTGATCTGGAACACGCGAAATCTTCCGACGCGGATTCCATTACGCGAAGGAGTTATCGAGTAACTGTTCCTTGATTGGAGCGGCCGCAAAACAACCACCGGCGCGGGCCACCGAAAACCAAACCACCACCATCCACCCGCCGAAAAGTAGTTTTCGGAAGTATCCTTTCGATTACTGTGACCGGATGGTCGCCTTGAAGGCCATGCGCCCGCGCGGCAATGCCCAATTCAAACCGCCGCCATCGGACAGGATCGTCGCGCCGGACGCCGGCTCGACGGACGCGACGCGCAGTCCGCTGGGCAAACGAACGTGCAGCGTGGCCCAGGCGGCGGGTGGGGTCTTGAACGACGTGAGCGGGTAGTGCAGCAGGTCGTCGTAGCTCCAGGTTGCAGGTGGCAGTTCGGTTTTCGGTGTGGCTGGATTCATGGCGGCACGTTCCGTTTGTGTTTTCCTAACGGTTAATCCTCCGTGGTTGAAGGGTTGTAGGCCGTTTTGGTCTTTGATTCTTCGCTATTCAGGCAGCCCGCGTCAACAACTTCAGCGGGACGATCTGTTCGGAGTGGGTTTAAGTTGCAGACCAGGTTGATCAACCCGATGGCCGCCGGTTGAAGCGACAAGTGTTAGTGACGAGAAACCATTTTATCCCGGCGACCAGATTCGGCTCAGGCGTCTCGACCACCAAGTGAAAAGGATCCGGCATGGCAGTCGAGCTCAAGGATGTAAGAGTGGGGAAGTCTCGGTCGAATCGAACGCACCCCGCATGGGAGAAAAAGCCCGCGCCGATCCGCGCCCTTTCTGTCTTGCTTTGCCATCCTCGTGTGTGCAAACCTCGATTCATAGTCACTAGAATGTCTCCACTCAGGAGTCACTGGCAAAGTCGGAGGATTTTTTATGGATTAACAACAACTCAACCAAACTATGCGTCATGCATGACAGCAAAAAAAAGATTTTAATGAAAGAATGGATGTTCATTTCCGTTCTGCTGGTTAGCTACATTCTTCATGCGGCAAGTGCGGCGGCGCGAATGTTCGCTGCGAGTATCTCGAGAGCCCGCTCGGCGTTGATTCGACTGTATCAAAATTTGAATAACCGAGGTGATCGTGATTCCGTAAATGTAAGACCGTTGGTGATCGCGGGTGCCGGATTCGAAAACGACACGTTCCACCGAACCGCCGACTGAACAATGTTTATGAAAACCAGTGATGCCAGGATCATGCAGCGGATTGCGCTGCTGGCCTGCTCGGTCTTCGAGCGGGAGATCGCGCTACATGCCAGCGGGGCAGGGCACATCGCCGAGGTGCGCTTCTTTGAGATGGGCTTGCACGACCGCCCCGACCAGCTTCGAGCCACGTTGCAGGAAAATCTGGACGCAGTGGACGCGCGAACGGATATCGAGGCGGTCGTGCTGGCCTATGGACTCTGCGGACGCGGCACGGCGGGGTTGCGTCCATTACGTCACAAACTCGTCATCCCGCGCGCCCATGATTGCATCACCGTGTTCATGGGAAGCAAGGAAGCCTACGCCGAGCATCAGCAACGCTGCCCCACCTGTTACTACTACACGCCCGGCTGGAATCGCGGACGTCGAGTGCCCGGGCCAGAAAAACTGGAGGCGCTCAAGTCCGAGCTTGCGAAGAAATTTGACCCGGACGATGTCGAGTTTCTCGTTGAGAGCGAGCGCGAGCAATTGGCGCTGCATGATACCGCCACCTATCTTGATCTCGGCACGGACGACGCGGAGGCTGAAGCGGCTTACGCGCGCAAGTGCGCCGACTGGCTGGGCTGGAAGTTCGAGCATCGGCGCGGCGATCCCGCGCTGCTGAAAGACTTGCTCTGGGGCAACTGGGATAATGAACGCTTTCAAATCATCGAGCCGGGAATGCAACTGGGCCACGCGCCGGACGAAACGATCATGCGCGCCGAACTGGTGCAGGGCAAACCTCCCACCGCATGAGCCACGCGACACACATTCAGGTCGAGTTGGAGTCCGGCGAGCGCCGGGAGATTCCCGTCACCCGCGACAATCATTCGCTGGCTGATGTGCTCGCCGCTCATGGGTTGCCGCTCAACACGCGCTGCGGCCAACGCGGACTTTGCCGGGGGTGCGAAGTGGACTTGCGCGAAGGTTCGTTGCAGACAGACAGCGGCGCAGTCAACGCGCCCGTCACCGTTCAAGCCTGTCGCGCGCGACTCACTAGTCAAGCGCACATCCACATCCCCGCGCGTTCGCGCATCGAACACCTGCCGCAGGTCGGCGAGACTTTCGAGATTGCGATTCCCTACGCGCATCAGCCGTTGTTTCCGTTCGTGCCCGGCGGACGCGATACAGCCTTCGCCGTGGACGTGGGCACGACCACCGTGGTCGTGTTGCTCGTGGACTTGGTCACCGGCGAAGTGCTGTCGCGGGCGGGCGCATTCAACGAACAAATCCGTTTCGGCGACAACGTGATCACGCGCATCGAGGCCGCGCGCAAACCGGAAAACCTTGCCGCCATGCAGCGGGCCATCGTGATGGAAACGATCCAGCCGTTGCTGCTGCGCGCGGGCGAGCGGGCCGGGCGTTCTGTGAATCGCATCGCCGGTGGTGCGATAGCCGGGAACACGACGATGCTGCATTTGCTCGTCGGCGAAGACCCGACGCCGCTGGGCATCGCGCCCTTCACGCCCCGGTTCATCGCGGGCAAAAAAGTTTTGGCTAGCGACATCAAACTCGTTGCCGAGGGACTTGCGCCGGAGACGCCCATGCAACTGCTGCCCGGATTTTCCGCCTATGTGGGCGCAGACATCACCGCCGGAGTTTTTGCCAGCGGCATGGTTTTTGATCCGACGCCGAGTTTGCTGGTGGACATCGGCACGAACGGCGAAATCGTTTTGCAAAGCGGCGGCAAATTGACCGCGTGCGCCACTGCCGCCGGCCCGGCGTTTGAAGGCTGCGGTTTGCGTTGCGGCACACGCGCTCGCGAAGGTGCGGTCAGCGACCTGCGGTTGACGCTCAATCCGTTTCAACTCGAAACCAAAACCATCGGCAACATTCCGCTCGCTCGCGCGAACGGACTGTGCGGTTCGGCGTATGTGGATTTTCTGGCCACGGCGCGAAGCAGCGGCTTGCTTGGCGTGGCGGGACGATTCACGGCGGCGGCGTGGGAAAATGTGCCTGCGCAAAATCGCTTCACCGACGAGGGCGAACGGGCGTTGCGATTGACGGAAACCAACGGAGCCGGCGCGTTGCGCGTCAGCGAAGTGGATGTGGCGCTGTTGTTGCAAGCGAAGGCGGCGATTGGCGCGGGCATTGAAATCCTGCTGGAAACGGCGGGCATTCGCGCCACGGATCTGGGCCGGGTCTATCTGGCGGGCGGGTTCGGGATGCACCTGAATGTTGCCCACGCCATCGCCATCGGACTCCTGCCGGGCTTCCGCGAAGAACAAGTGCGCGTGGTGGGCAACATGGCGCTGGCCGGTGCGCTGCTGGCGCTGGTGGACCGCACCACGCTCGATGAAATGGAAAATCTGCGCACGCAGGTCGAGGTCATCGAACTGAACCTCGCCGCCGACTTCGAGGATCGTTACATTGATCATCTCATGCTGCCATGAACGATTTTCCCGCCGTCCCGCTGCTCGAACACCGGCCTTACGACCGGATTCGCGAACTGTATCTTTTTCAAGAGCCGATGCTGATGGCGGCCATCCGGCGCGGCGACCGGGGCGAGGCGCGGCGCATCATCAACCACGTCCTCGTCCACATCTACAGCGCGGGCGAGGAGCGGAGCGATTTGCTCAAGGGGTTGCTGCTCGAACTGGTGGTGATGATTTCCCGCGCAGCCGTCGAGGCGGGCGCAGCGCAATCCGAGGTGCTGGGCATGAATTTTCGCTTCCTCACTGAACTGGCGGCACTCAACGATGACGAAGACCTGGCCGCGTGGCTGCGCAAAACGCTGGAAAACGTATTTTCCACCATCGAACGGCAGGAGGATTTCACCCCGCCGCTGCTGATCGGCAAGGCGCTGGAATTCATGCGGACGAATTTGCACCGCGACATCTCGCGCGACGAAACGGCGCGGCACGCGGGGATTTCGCCCAGTCATTTCTCGCGGCTGCTCAAGGAGCGCACGGGCCGGTCATTCACCGAATTGCTGCGGCAATGCCGTGTGGATCTTGCCTGTGATTTGTTGCGCGACTCGGAGCGGTCGCTGGCGGAGATTGCCGATGTCTGCGGCTTCTGCGACCAGAGTTATTTTACGCGCGTCTTTCAGGACGTCAAAGGCGCGACGCCGAAACAATTCCGGGCAAATGGGAAATTAAACGGCGCTGAAGCCGTCAGGCGGCCTTGACCGCGTGGCTCATGGCGGCGAGATGATTGGGCTTGGTGCCGCAGCAACCGCCGATGATGCGAACGCCAGCGGCAAGCAGACGTTTGGCCGTCACCGCCATTTCCTCCGGCGTGGCGTCATAGATGGTCTTGCCGTTTTCCGTGCGCGGCGAACCGGCGTTGGGTTGGACGATCACCGTCGCGTTGCCAGCGGCAGCGACCAGTTGCCCGGCCAGCTCCACATAATCATCCAGGCTCAACGCCGTGCCGCAATTGGCACCCACAATCTCCGCGCCAGCACCGGTGGCGCGGCGCACCGCCTCGGCGGCGCTCGTGCCCATCATCGTGCGAAATTCGCCGGGCGCAGTTTTTTGAAAAGCATACGTCACGATGACCGGCACGGTGGCGGCGCAGGCTTTTGCCGCTTCCACGCCGACGATCGCCTCGGCGGGGTCGCTCATCGTCTCGACGAGAATGGCGTTCGCACCACCTTCGAGCAGCGCGGCAATCTGCACGCTAAATGCCTCGCGCAATTCATCCGCCGTGATGTCGCCGATGGGTTCCAGAAAATCACCGAACGGGCCGACATCACCGAGCACCCAGCCTTTGTCGCCAGCGGCGGCGCGGGCCACGCGGGCGGCGGCGCGGTTCAATTCCGCCACACGATCAGCGAGGCCGTGCAGTTGGAGAGCGAACCGCGAGCCGCCAAAGGAATTGGTGGTGATGAGGTCGCAGCCGGCGTTGCGGTAGGCCAGATGAATGCCGCCGACGTCGCCGGGGCGATCGAGGTTCCAGAGCATGCCGCACGCGCCGCTGGCCAGGCCGCGGGCGAAGAGTTGCGTGCCCATCGCGCCGTCGCAACAGAGTGGGCGCCGGGAAAGTTCGTCGAGGAGAGGAATGGGATTCATGTTGGCGAAGTTTTTAACTGGCGGTGCGGATGAAGGCAATCCCTGTTTGGTGAAAAGCACGGCATTAACAAAGAATCATCCGAAATCACCATGCGCACTCCGGCACAGGAGGAATTTCTTTTAGTCGAAAATCACCGTGCGGTTGCCGCAGAGAAACACGCGCTCTTCAAACACGAGCCGCAGCGCGCGAGCGAGAACCATTTGCTCCACGTCGCGCCCCGCCTGCGAGAGATCGTGCGCGGTATGCGTGTGATCCACCGGCATGACTTGCTGCACGACGATCGGCCCTTCGTCGAGTTTCTCCGTGACAAAGTGCGCGGTGGCGCCGATGACTTTCACCCCGCGGTCGAACGCCTGCTGATACGGGCGGGCGCCGACGAACGCCGGAAGGAATGAGTGGTGGATGTTCACAATGCGCGTGGGAAAACGGCGCACGAACTCCGGTGTCAGCACCCGCATATATTTCGCCAGCACGAGGTAATCGGGCTGAAGGGGTTCAATAATCTTCAGCATTTCCGCCTCGTGCGCCTCGCGGGTGAGCGTCTCGTGGCTGATGAAATGAAACGGCAGTTCAAACTTGGTGACGAGGGGCTGGAGCAGGGCGTGATTGGCGATCACGGCGAGCACCTTGGTATTCAGTTCGCCGAAGGCTTGACGGATGAGCAGATCGCCGAGGCAATGGTGTTCCTTCGACGCGAGCACCACGATGCGCTTGGGCTTCAGATCGGAAAGCCGCACGCTCGCGTCCGTCGGCAGTGCCGCACGGACTTCGGATTCGAGCTGGCGGGCATCCACCGTGCCATCGAATTCGGTGCGCATGAAAAAGCGCGCGGAACCGCGTTCCACAAACTCCTGGTTGCCCACCACGTTCACGCCGTGCTGGAGAAGAACGCCGGTGATGGCGTGCACGAGACCGCGCCGGTCAGCGCATTCCACCAGCAACACCTGCGCGCTCACACCGCACCTCCGGATTTTTCGGGGCTGACATTCGCATTGCCGATGAGTGCGCCGCTGCCGAGCGGTCGCGAAAGAAATTCGTGCTGGAGAAGGTTGCGATGCATATCGGTTGGTGTTTATAGCGGGCGGCGTGTCAGGAGGCAACCCCCAAGCGGCTGAAAGCACGCAATCAACAAAGAATCATCCCGGATTACAAGACGCCGGGCCAAATGCGGGCTAGGCTGCGAACACGATGAATGATCTACATCCACTCACACAGGCCATAATCGCCGGCAAACGCAAGGAAATTCCGGAACTCGTCCAGCAATGTCTCACCGCCGGCGAGAAGGCGGGCGACATCGTCGAAAAGCGCCTCGTGCCCGGCATGGCCATCGTCGGCGAAAAATTCAAACAAAACGAAATTTTTGTTCCGGAAATGCTCATCGCCGCCCGCGCGATGAAGGAAGCGCTCAAGATTTTGGAGCCGATGCTGGTGGCCGCCGGCGTGAAGCCCGAACACAACGCCGTGATCGGCACGGTGGAAGGCGATTTGCACGACATCGGCAAGAACCTGGTCGCCATGATGTGGAAGGGCGCAAACATCGAGGTGATTGACCTCGGCGTGAACGTGTCGCCCGCCAAGTTTGTCGAGGCCGTCAAACAATACAAACCGAAGCTGGTGGGTTTGTCCGCGCTGCTCACCACGACCATGCCCGGGATGCGCGACACGGTGAAAGCCATTCGCGAGGCGGGGGTGGCGGTCAAAATCGTGATCGGGGGCGCGCCCATCACGCTCGAATATGCGCGGGAGATTGGCGCGGATGGTTACGCGACGGACGCGGGCAGCGCGGTGGACACGGCGATGGCGTTGTTGCAAGCCAAGGCTTGATGGAAAGTCGTGAAACAAACCCGCCATGCACTACCAATCTCTGGCCATCCCGGATCCGGCTGAACTGATTTTCGGTCTCGCGCCCAAACCGGTAGCCACACGCAGTGGCATGGTGATTGGCGGCGGCACGGTGTATCCGGAACTTAACTTCACGCTGCCGCCGATGCGCATTGACGCCAGCACCATGCCGGAGGTGCGGCGTAATTACGAACAGATCATCGAAGGCGCACTTCGCCGCGCGGCGGATCTGGAAACGCCCGGCGTCGTCATCGAGTTTGAGACGCTGCCGCCGATGACCGAGCATCCGCAGTGGGGTTTGGACATCGCCAAGGTTTTGCTCGAAGGCATCGCGCGCGAGAAAGACCGCAGCGGCTTGAAGAGCGTGCTGCGCATGACGCCCAACGACAATCGTGAGTTCGAGCGGCCACCGCTAATGCGCCGTGGCCGTTACTGGGACGCGATGCTGGAATTGTTTGAAGGCTCGGCGGCGGAAGGCGCGGAATTGTTGAGCATCGAATCCGTCGGCGGCAAGGAACTGCACGACGAAGCGCTGGTCAACGGCGACCTGGCCGCGAGTATTTTTTCCCTCTGCATTCTCGGCGAACGCGACATGCGCTTTCTCTGGACGCATCTCCAGAAAATTGCCGACAAGCACGGCGTGAAATGCGCCGGCGACACCGCCTGCGGTTTTGGCAACACCGCGATGGTGCTGGCGGAACAAAAGATGATTCCGCGCGTGTTCGCCGCCGTGGTGCGCGCCGTCACCGCCGTCCGTTCACTCGTCGCCTACGAATGCGGCGCGGTTGGGCCGGGCAAGGATTGCGGTTACGAGAATCCCATTCTCAAGGCCATCACCGGCTACCCGATGGCAATGGAAGGCAAGACCTCCGCCTGCGCGCATTTGAGTCCGATGGGCAATCTCGCCGCCGCCTGTTGCGACACCTGGTCCAACGAGTCGGTGCAAAACATCAAGCTGCTCGGCGGCATGGCCCCGACCTGTTACATGGAGCAACTCGCCTACGATTGCCGGTTGATGAACACGGCGCGCAGGCACGGCAAAGCCTCCGCCCAACAGCTTCAACGCTGGCTGGTGGAGTCCGATGTGGCGACCGATCCGCAGGCGTTCATCATCTCGCCGGAATCCTCCGTGACTCTGGCGCGAACCATTGTGACCAGCGACTCGCATTATCACGCCGGCGTGGCCGTGGCGCGCAAGGCCGTGGAGTTGCTGCGCGGTGCGCACGACCAGCGCAAGGTTCGCATCGCGCCCAACGAGGTTGTCTGGTTCGACATCATGCAGGACGCGCTGGATGAATTGCCCGCAAGCGAATCGGAGTTCATCGCCCAACAACTGGCGCTGGCCGACCGCTCGCGTTTCTTGCCGGAGGAATACGGCTTGAAAGCCTGATCCTATGACACCGCGCGAACGCATTCTAGCGATCCTGAATCGCCAACCGGTGGACCGCCTGCCGGTGGACCTCTGGCATACGCCGGAGATCGGCGCGCTCTTGCGACAGCATTGCGGGGTTGCGGACGACCTTGCGATGTATCAGTCGCTGGGCCTCGACAAGATTGTCTGGGTATTTATGGATTACCAGACCGCCGCCGGGGAACGCGCCGGGGGACAGTCCGGCGCTGGCGCTGAAGACGGCGGCAGCCGCACGATGTGGGGCGTGCCGCTCAAGGAGATTCAGGCTGGGGACGCACATTACGCTGAATTCGGCTCCGCGCCGCTGGCGGGTTACGACACCCCGGAATCGCTGGCTGATTATCCTTGGTGGCCGAGCCTGGACCGTTTTGATTACGCCGGCGCGGTGGCCAAGGCGCAGCAGGCGGCGAAATATTTTGCCGTGATCGGACCCTGGGTTTCTTTTTTTGAAATTTACTGCCAGTTGCGCGGTTTGGAGCAGTCAATGATTGATTTGATGGAAGCGCCGGAACTGGTGGACGCGATTCTCGACCGCGTGGAGTCCATCCAGACCGAAATGATGCGCCGCTTTTTCGCCCGTGCCGGCCAGTCGCTCGATCTTGTTTTCATCAGTGATGATATTGCTGGACAGACTTCCCTCTTGATGTCGCCCGCTTTATGGAAACGGCATTTGCAGCCGCGACTACAGCGCTGGTGTGAGTTGATTCATGCCCATGGCTTGCGGGTTTTTTACCACACCGACGGCGCGGCGCGACCGCTGCTGGGGCCGATTCTCGACTGCGGTGTGGACGTGCTAAACCCGATTCAACACGCCTGTCCCGGCATGGAACTGGAAGCACTGAAACGCGAGTTTGGACATCGGGTAATCTTTCACGGCGGCGTGGACAATCAATTTGCCCTGCCGCGCGGCACGCCGGAGGACGTTCGCCGCGAGGTTCGCCGTTGTCTGGAGACATTGGGTGCCGGTCGGGAAGGCTTCATTTGTTGCTCCTGCCATAATGTTCAAGCCGGCACCCCGCTGGCGAACATCCTCGCCATGATCGAAACCGTTCAGCGAGAATCGGCCCGTAGGTAGCCTCCATTGATTTGACCAAATTAATGGAGTGAATCACTTCGCCATCGTTAGCTTGTATAGCACCACGCCGTGCCCGGGAACCGTGAGCGGCAAAACGCCGTTCGCCGTGTCCACATCGGCTAAATTCGTTTGCCGCCACAAATCGCGGACGTGTTGTTTGCCGGCCAAACCGAGCTTGGCAAATTCGTTGAACTCCAGTTTCACCGGTTCCATGCCGAGGTTGAAAAAACCGAGGGCGCGTCCGCCGTCTTCCAGTTCTTTTTCGTAGATGCGCACGTTGCCGTTGTTGATGACGCACGTCGCCTCTTTGCCCAGCGCGTCCTGGTCGAGCGCGAGCACCTCGTCGTTGCTCAAGAGATTCAGAGTGAAGTCGTCGAACTTCTCCATGTCGCAGCCGATGAGCAGCGGTGCGGACAGCAGGCACCAAAGGCTGATGTGCGTGTATTGCTCGTCCGGCGTCAGGCGCGACGGATGCATTTTGCCCCAGCCGACTTCGCCAACGACAAGCATGTCGGGATCGTTCCAATTTCCCGGCTTCGAGTAAGACGCGGCCTTGTCCTGGTTGAAGCCGATGTCGCTCATGCTTTTCCAGGTGTCAATGATGTCGCCCGTTGTGCGCCAGCAATTGCCGTGCACCAAGCCGCCCCATTTCCAAACGTCCGCCATGCCGTATTGGCAAAGGCTGAAAACGATATCGCGGTTTTGATCGCGCAGCAAATTTCCCATGAGCCTGTAGGGATAAATCGCTTCGTCATCTTTCTTCCACGGCGCGCCACTTGAGCCAACGGTCATCAAATTTGACGCCACGCCGGAGGCAACGTTGCCATAGCTGCACCAATCGTATTTCAAATAATCAAAACCCCACTTGGCATAAGTCTGTGCGTCCTGTTGCTCGTGCTTCCAGCTTCCGGTGTAATCTTCACAGGTCCACGGGCCGGGCGAGGAATACAATCCCGCCTTCAAGCCGAGGCTGTGGATGTAGTCGGCCATGCCTTTCATGTCGGGGAATTTGGAGTTCAACACGATGTTGCCCTTCGCGTCGCGAAACTCGCCGCGCGACGCCGGGTCTTTGGAGTCGCGACGATTCGGCCATCCGGCATCAACATTGATGTAAGTCCAGCCGTGATTAATCAATCCGCTTTTCACGAGCGCGTCCGCCGCGCGCTTGACTCGGTCTTCCGAAACTGAGTTGGCAAAGCAATTCCAACTGTTCCAGCCCATCGGTGGCGTGAGCGCAATCTGGTCGCCGCAGACGATGCGGAATTTTTTGTCCGTCGTGCCAAGCGAATTTTTAGCATATAGAGAGACAGTGAATTCGCCCTTGGTTTTCAAGGCTCCGGTGATGCGACCGGTTTTGGAATCCAACTTTAATCCGCCCGGCAGGTTCTTCGCGGAAAATTTCATCGGCCGCTCGCCCGTCGCCGAAATTGTGAACAGAAACGGCGAGCCGGGTCGCACGCCGAAAACGTTCGCGCCGTTGATGCGCGGGGTGGCCGGTGCGGGCGGCGTGAGAATGTAGGGTGCGACGGGTGCCAATTGTGGTTCGGGTGTGACCGTGACTGGCCGGCCGGCGTCGGTTTCAAATTTCGCATCCGCCCAGTCCGCATGGTCATAGTTGATTCCGTCACCGGCATCGCTGACTTCAAGCACGAGCGACTTCACGCCGGTCAGTGTGGCTTTACAATCCTTGGCCGGGTTACCCGCGTGCATGACGCCGCTGCGCCAAAGCGCATTGCCGTCGGCCAGCACGATGAATTTCACGCTCGAGGCCGGGTTTTTATTCACCTCATCGTCCACGCCGACACTGGCGGAAAATTCCTGCGCTCCGCCGTTGAGATTGAGGCGCAACGTGCTTTCCGAGTGTGTGCCGAAGCCGCGGGTAAATTGCTTGCCGGCGATGGTCAGCGTGCCGCCCCCGACTGATTTGTTCTTCTGCGGTTCGCCCCAGCCCTGCGTGGCGGAGGCGAGCTTCAGGTCGTCCAGCCAGACCGTTTCCGCAGCGGCGATTCGGGTGGTGAAGATGGACAATGAAAGAACCAGTGCCAGAGCAAAACGTGAGTTCATGCGTAGATTTTGCCACCGGAAAACTTTACCGTCAAGCTTGCCAGCAAAAACGTTTTGTTACTTTGGGTGCATGACAACGCAGCTCATCGCCACGCGCAATACCCACAAGGTCGGGAGGAATTCGGGCCATTCTTGGCGCGTAATTCTGATTCCTCACGCGCAATGATCTCCCCACTGCGCCAACAGTCATTGAAGATACAAATACATTTGCCGGCAATGCCACAAAGAAGGCGGTTGAACTCATCACATGCCTGACATCCGGATCTATTGTTCCCTTGGGATCTTGCCAGTCAGTGTCCGCTCGTTTATTGTGCGAACGGAATTGAACTACACGACGACAAAACGAATCTGCTGGCTCGTGATACTGTCGATGCTTGGTCAGATGTGCGCTTTCGGTAGCTCCATGGCACCGGTGGGGCTGCTGGTCAACGGCGTAAATCAACCTTTGGCTATAGAGCGAGAGTCCGTGTGCTTCACATGGATGTCCAAGGACACCAGGCGAGGGGCAGCACAGGCGGCTTACCAAATCCTCGTTGCCTCAACTCGCGAGCGTTTATCTGCCGGAACTGGAGCTTTGTGGGATAGCGGGAAGGTGATCTCGGACAAGTCCGCCTCGGTCGAGTATTCGGGGAAGGTGTTGCCTCCGGCCACACGTTGCTGGTGGAAAGTGCGCGTGTGGGACCAGGACGGCAAGTCCAGCCGCTACAGTGCGCCGGCATATTTTGATATCGGGCTGGGTCGAGACGATTGGACGGCGCATTACATCTGGGACGGAACCACAAACCTGAACAACTTCGCTTATTTTCAAAAGAGATTCTCCGTTGACCGCAAACCTGCCTTGGCAAAGGTGTTCGTCAGCGCGCACAACGACTATGTGCTCTACCTTAACGGTCGCGTTTTGGGCCGCGGGCCTGCCCGATCCGATCCTTATCATTACGGCCAAT
>DMQW01000308.1:16388-25773 GCA_003455565.1 Limisphaerales bacterium | reverse complement strand
AATTGCACGCGGCACACGCTGGAACTCGCGGGCTTCAAAAATTTTGACCACCTTGAACTGCACAAGTTTGGCCTCCGCAAAGGCTCGTGTCCGGTGACGGAAGAAAAAATTGCAACCGGCGTCGCCGCCGCCAAAGCCATGCTTTCCAACGCGGCATCAAACACGTTGGTTCAACCCGGAGCCGGAAAATCTTCCAATTCTTTGACTTCGATCAAGGAACCAAACAGCTCAACCAACTAATATCCAAAATATGATTATGAAACATGCACTTAAAATCGGAGCCTTGCTGGGGCTGATCGCCGCTGCCACGTTCGCAGTTGTCAGCCATCGTAAGCCGGTTAAACATTGAAACCACGATGCCTCCATTGAACCAGTTCAAACGGTTCGACGTGCGCGACCTGATCCGTCGCGGCGTCGAGCCATTTCCAGAAATCCGCAAACGCGTGGACGCGCTCAAGCCGGACGACGGCTTGATTGTCGTCGCGCCGTTCCTGCCCTCGCCGCTGATTGAGAAACTAAACAGCGAAGGGTTCTTGTCCAAGATTGAGCGTGGCAACGGCGCGGATTGGATTATTTACTTTTGGCGCGAGACTGCTTGAATCTTGTCATGTCCGCCGCGTTCACCGAATTCAAAAAACTGGTCGTCGTCAATACGCTGCGCAGTTGCCAGCTTTTCACCAGCCTGCCCGTGTGGATTTGGAGGCGATTGCGAAGGCCACGCTGGTCAAGTCGCTGGAACGCGGCGAATACCTGTTTCACGAGGGCGATCTGGCGACCGGCTATTCGTCGGCCTGTCTTCGGGCATCAATCTTGCCGGAGCCGTCCGGCTGGCGCGCGAACGAGGCTCCGGACAAATCATCACCACCCTGCTTTGCGATTCGGGCATTCGATATATGTCGAGGATTTTTAATCGGGAATGGCTTAAAGAACACCATTTGAATCCTGACCTGCCGCTGGAATCCATCTTTGGCCAGTAGTCGCATGAAGCTGGAAACACCATGTCTGCCTGAAACCTCCATCACGGTCGCCGGATCAAAAAGCTGCCCCAACTGGTTCTCGGATCTTCTGGTGCTCGTTAAACTGCGGGTAAATGTTTTTGTGGTGGCGACCACTTTCGTCGGCTTTGCCTTGCACGCCAGCATTCTGTCAAACTGGCTGCTTCTGCTTCACACGCTGATCGGCACCGGCCTGGTGGCTGGAGCCGCCGCCGCCGCGAATCAAACGCTGGAGCGGCGATTTGATCAAGACATGCTCCGCACCCGGAATCGTCCGCTCGCCGCTGGCAGATTTCAGCGTCGAACGGGCATTTTCGTAAGCGGACTGTCCCTGGCGACGGGTTGTCTATGGTTGGGATCAGCGGTAAATCTTCAGGCCATGCTGCTTGCCTTGCTGACATTTCTGATTTACGCGTTCGCCTACACCCCTTTGAAGCGATTCACATCCGTCTGCATTCTGGTCGGTGCCGTGGCCGGAGCTTTGCCTGTGCTGATTGGCTGGGCTGCGACCGGCGCTGATTTCGGTCTATGGACGGCAATCGCATTCGTGTCGTTGTTCCTCTGGCAGATTCCTCATTTTCTGGCGATTGCGTGGTGGTGCCGATCGGATTACACGCGCGCGGGCTATCACGTGCTGCCTTTTGATGACCTACGCGGTTATTGGACCGCAAATTCGGCACTCGTTTTTGCGGCGGCCACGGTGGCAATTTCGTTCGTGCCTGTTTGGTTACATCGGGTCACAGGCTGGTATTTGTCAGGTGGACTTGCGTTGGGAACAGTAATCCTGTTCTTCTCAATCCAGTTTCTGATAAAACGAAGCAAAAAGGCTGCCCGATCATTGTTCACCGCTTCGCTCATTTACCTCCCTTGTTTGTATCTCCTAATACTGGTATGCAGAAAACAGTGTTAACGACTGCCGCTGCGAGCGGTCAGCAACAACGAGGTCATTCAGACAAAGAAATCTTCGTTAAATGGACGTAAATCCACTTCAGCGGACCATGCGCCTGATTTTTGTAATACAAGCGACCAGAAAGTTTCGGCGATTGCTTCCGCTTGCAACAATGGTTCACTCGCCTTGGGGCGATATTTCCGGCGCATTGCCGGTGTATCAATCATGCCGTCCAGAACCACATGTGCGACATGGATGCCGTTCGGCCATAATTCGCGTGCCAATGATTCTGCCAGACCGCGCAGCCCGAATTTTGCGCTGCTGAAATCCACAGCTCCGCGGCGTCCGCGCACCGAAGAGGTTGCACCGGTGAAGATGATTGTTCCAGACCGACGCAAGATCATGTCTTGGGCTGCTTCCCGCGAACATAAAAATGCCCCGAATACGCAAACGCGCCAGGCGTGTTCAAATTCTTGTGGGTTGATTTTTTGGAGAGATTTCCACACCGCTTCGCTGGCGTTGTAGATCAAAACATCAGGATGTCCCCATTGGCTGCGGATTTTATTGAACGCGCGGGCGACCTGATTCGGGCTGGTCAAGTCCACCGGCAAACCGATGACTTGGCCATTTTTACTGCGAATTTCCCGTGTCAACTGGCTTACATATTTCCCCGTCCGCGCAAGCATCGCAATGCGGCAGCCTTCATTGCTGAATTTACGCACCAGCGCGGCTCCCAAACCGGAACCCACACCCGCAACAATTACATTCAGTGACATTGACCAATAATAAAACCGGCTTGTGTTCACTGCAAACCATGATTATCGCGGCAGCCTATTGAGAGGACCAGCCATTCTGACGGATGTTTTCTTCCTCATGAATCTTCATCCGCGCCGAAAGAATCGCCGCCCGCCCCAAGTAACCGACTATTTTGGATTGATTATCACGCTCCACCACCGGCAACCTGCCAACGCCGCGATTGAGCATTTTGGCAAGCGCGGTGTGCAGCGGTTCGTCGGGGAACGCGACCGCAAGGTTTGCGCTGCCAGCGTCAAGCACAGTCACCTCTGCCGATTGATTTTGCCGCAAAGCACGGACGATGTCGCCGCGTGTGATGATTCCGGCAAGTTGATTCTGCTCATTTACAATCAGCGTTCCCTGATGCTGGGTGAGACGGGCATCGCCGTTGGCAATACGATCCGATAGCTCCAAAAGCTTCATCGTGGCCGGAATGGTCGGCACGTCCTTGTCCATCACGTCGCGCACGCGGGTATGTTCAAACGGATCAATACTGTATTCGCGCGTGATATGATGTCCGCGACGGGCCAGCTTTTCCGTGAGGATGGAACGGCGCATCAGCAAAACCGTCACGCCCAACGCGGCTACAGAGCCGACGAGCAATGCGGGAAATAAATTGAAGTCGCGGGTTAATTCAACGGCGAACACCATTGCCGTCAGTGGAGAACGCATGGTGCCGCCCATCATGGCGGCCATGCCAACCAATGACCAGAGTCCAACATCACCAACCGGAATCCAAGAACCGACCAGAGCACCGAGCGCGCCGCCGATGATGAGCAGTGGAGCCAGCACGCCGCCGGAAGTTCCAGAACCCAAAGCGATAGACCAAACCAGTGCCTTCGCCACGAGCAGGCCGATGATTGCCGCACCAACGATTTGTCCCAGCAGCAAGCTGTGAATCGTATCATAACCAACACCAAGCACTTGCGGTTCAAAAATTCCGCCGACACCAACAAATATCGCACCAATCGCCGGCCACCACATCCAATGGAGTGGCAATTTCTGAAAAAGGTCTTCAAAGGCGTAAACCAATATCGTCAGCAAACCGGAGCCGAATCCGGCCAAAATTCCGAGACCGGCGGCAATTGCCAGTTCCGTTCCCGACACGGGTGTGTGTGTCGTTACGGGAAAAATCGGCCCGACGCCAAGCAACGGCACGTGCAGGACGGATGCAACAATTGAAGCCACGGCCACAGGAATAAAACTGCGCGGCTTCCACTCAAACAGTAGTAATTCAACTGCCAGTAAAACGGCCGCAACCGGTGTGTCAAACACAGCGGACATTCCCGCCGCCGCCCCCGCCACGAGCAGCGTCTTGCGCTCGGCGGCACTCAAACGAAACAATTGCGCGAAAATCGAACCAAATGCTCCACCGGTCATGATGATTGGTCCTTCTGCGCCAAATGGCCCGCCGGTGCCGATGGAGATGGCGGACGATAGCGGCTTGAGAATAGCCACCTTGAGTGAAATGAAGCTGCGACCGAGGAGAATGGCTTCGAGGGCTTCGGGAATTCCATGCCCGCGAATTTTCTCCGAGCCAAACCGCGCCATCAATCCAATAATGAGCGCACCGACCACCGGCACCAAGACCACCCAATAACCCAAATGATTTCCCTGCGGTAATGCCGGAGCGGCGGAAAAACGGTGGTAAAACGCCAGGTTGGTGATTGCAGCAATCAGCCATATCAAAACATAGGCAACCAGGGCGCTGAACGCCCCGATGACCAGAGACATGGCGGACAATAGCAGCACGCGTCGGTTGGTGCTGAAATCAGCCAGTTCATCTTCAACCGGCATTTGGTTGCTGGCAGCGGGGAAACTTACGGATTCAGTTTGCATTTATCGAACGCGTAGTTTATATCGTAATGCGATATTGTCAAACAAATGATGGCAGCGAAGACAAGACCCGTGTTAAATTTAATGGAAATGGCGCGACCGGACAAACTTAACAAGGCACAGTATGAAACGCTCGCCGCGTTTCGTTATGCGTTGCGGAAATTCATCCATTTCAGCGAAACGGCGGCGCAGGCTGCCGGCATCACGCCGCAACAACATCAGGCCTTGCTGGCCATCAGAGGTTTCCCTGGACGCGACCAAGTCACCGTAAGCGAACTGGCGGAACGATTGCAGCTTCGCCATCACAGCGCGGTCGGCTTGGTTGATCGTTTAGTGACAGAGAAACTTGTGTCCCGCGTTCCATCAAATGAAGACCGGCGGCAGGTGTTCATTCAACTAACCAGCCGTGGCAGAAAGACCTTGGAAAATCTTTCCACCATGCACCACAAACAACTGAAACAACTTGGCCCAGAATTCAGTCTTCTGTTTGAACGGCTCACCAGTGTTGACGAATAGACACAAGCATTTTGCCATTGCCACCTCAACCACATTTTCGTTGCGCATCATTGATGCGAAGGCCATCGGAAAACCAACTCAATCTACCAAACGCGCAATTTCTGTTTATCATTCACCGTGAATTTTATCATTCAACATCGTGAGTTGCGTGACATCTACGACAAGGTTGTCGCCAATGAACGCATCACCGACGCCGACGCCCTCCGGCTCTTTGAATCGAAAGACTTGAACGCCGTCGGCGCGATCGCCGATTTTGTTCGGCGGCGCAAGGTCGGCAACCGCGCGAGCTACATCGTCAATTGCTACGTCAACTATTCGAACTACTGTATTTTGTCCTGCCAGTTTTGCTCGTTCTCGCGCAAGAAACGCGATGCCGATGGCTTTCAGTTTTCCATCGAAGAGATCGTGGAGAAGGCCCGTGCGGCATTGAAAATCGGCATCACCGAAATGCACATCGTCGTCGGCCTGCATCCCTCGCTGCTATTCAGTTATTACACTGATATGCTGCGCGCGTTGAAAAATCTGGATTCACGACTGCAATTGAAATGTTTCACCGCGATTGATATTTTGCATCTCGCGTGGCTCGCCAAAAAATCCGTCGAGCAGACATTGGTTGAATTGAAAGCCGCCGGACTCGATTCGCTCACCGGCGGCGGCGCGGAAATCTTTCGCAAAGACATCCGTTCACAAATCGCCAAAGGCAAGGAATCCGCAGAGGAATATCTCGACGTGCATCGTCAATGGCACAAGCTCGGTCAGCGCAGCACTTGCACGATGCTTTACGGCCATGTCGAGAACCTTGCCGACCGCGTGGATCATCTGCGGCAATTGCGCGCCTTGCAGGACGAAACGGGTGGCTATGTCGCCTTCGTGCCATTGGCGTATCAGCCGCAGGACAACAACATTCCCGTCGAACATCCACCGACCGGATTCGATTCACTCCGCACGATTGCTATCAGCCGCATTTACCTCGACAACTTTTCGCACATCACTGCGTATTGGGTGGGCCTCGGCATGAAACTCGCGCAAGCCGCGTTAAATTACGGTGCGGACGACCTCCACGGCACGATCATCGAGGAACATATTTTTCACATGGCCGGCGCGACCTCGCCGCAATTACAGACCGAAACGAACATGATCAAAGCCATCCGCGAAACTGGAAAAATACCGGTGCAGCGGAATACTTTTTACGAGCCGATCAAGGTTCTTGCGGACGACCATTATACAGAAACTTCTGATAATTTGGAAACCATGACGGCAGAGAGCGAGCGCGGTAGCGTTAACTTATTAAAATAGAACATGCTTTTATGCCAGCCGTCTCCAAAATGAAAACCATTTTGAAATATTTCCATCCGCTTCCAATGGTGGCAGTGTCACGCGGCGGAAACCGCGTTCACAGTGGACGAGAACGCATTCGTGGTCGCGGAGGCCGCGGAGTTTGTGCGGTTTGATTTTATGTTCTTCGGTTTCGTTGTAATTCACGTTGCGTTTGCCGGCACTAGAACCCCAAGACCGTTTGACGACACGCTTTTTGCCGAGGAAATCCGCCGCCTGGACTGCGTCCGCCTCATCGGCAGAACGGAAAATTATCCGGTTGCGCAGATTCAACGTCAGCACTTTTGATTTGTCATTGCCAAGCGGCGGGATAAGCGACGTAGTGGATTGGGCGGCGGCAACGATGGTTGCGCCCGCTTCGCGGATCACGTCCACGCAATTGTAATCGCTCGTGCCGTCTTCGCTGGCGGTCATAAAACGCTGGGCTTCGTCTGCCCACAAGATGAGCAAATTGTCGGCGGCGCGTTCGGCCTTTGACTTGTCAAAACGGCGCAGCGCGTGATTGTAGAAAAGCAGTTTCAGGAACGTGTTCACATAACGCCGCTCGGTCTGGAACTTCTGCGGCATGGTCACGAGGATGATTTTGCCATCATCAATCGCCGAGTAATCAAACGTGTTTTCACGGGTGCAAAAGACCTCGGCGACTTCCGGTGTCAGGAAGTATTGCAGATAATTCCCGATGGTTTCGCGAACGCCGCCAAGTTGTTCTTCAGGCTGGTTGAGATAACGGTTGGTGAAATGGTCGTGCAACTCCTTGCGCCTGGGAGCGTCAAACAGGTCGTTTAGATTTCGCAATTCTTCCATCAGCAGGATTTTATTGGACAAAAGCGCGAATGCGCCGGTCAAAGTGACCGGCTGGTGCAATTCAAAAAGCAATTCCAGCGCGTGGGCAATATGCGTCTGCGCCTGGCTCTTGAAGAATCCTTTGTCACCGCCCTGTCCAAGGCTGGTAGCCGTATAGCCATAATGTTTCTTTGTTTGACGACACGTTGCCCAACGCTGCAGGGGTCTGCTGTTGGGTATTACACAGCGGACAATAACGGTTAAATTTGACCATTCCAAGGAGAGATTTAGCCCCCGAAAACTCATTCCAGTCAATCCCAAAAACCATGGGTGGTTATCTCTTGATGAACCGCATCAAAGCCAACCTTTCCCAACCGGAAGCCGCTCTAAAAGCTGGAGTTTCAATAGGCATGGTTCGGGCATGGGAACACGACCAGTTGCTTCCAAACGAAGCCCAATGGCAGGTCTTGGAGGGCATCTTGCGGTTGGATCCGTCATTCCCCAAAAGCTAAAACCCATGGTCAGAGTCATGTGTTGGGTTTTACACAGAATTCGACGCACTCCGGCACGTCATTTTTTGCGCTATTCATAATTTTGAAACGAGGGTTCGATTCCCTTCACCCGCTCAAATCTTGATTTCAACCAATGAAATCAAATAGATGATGAGTTATCCAAGAATTATTTCAGGCCGAGTGCTAAAGCCCAGTGCTAAAAAGTCCACCGATGTTATTGATGTTTGAAGATGAATTTTTAAGGGATTTTACCCCCTGCCATGCCACCCCGGCGGCAGCGGCACCACAACCCCATCTTCGCAAAATTCGGTCAACATCCGGTCGACCGGCGGCTCCCAATTGCCAAATGCCGACACCACGCCAATCGGGGCGGTCAGTTCCAACATGGTCGCAAACCAGCGGGCGTAGGTCGGATCGGTGTGATGGCCTTTTTCCGCAAATTGAGGAAATTCCACAATGAACCGCGTTGCCAAAATCAACGGGGTTTTCGGCTTCATGTTTCGCCAACCAAAATAATTATCTTCGTCGGCACTGGAATATTTGGACAACGATTCGTAGACCACATCGTCGGCAAGGCGAGCGCCGTGGGAGGGGCTGGTCATGGATGCCGGGAGGATGACGCATCTCCAGTAACAACCTGACGGTGACAGGAAGGGTGCGACCCGCAAACTTTCGTAGCCCAGCTTGTGCAGTTCGGCCACCATCAAGAAAACGCGGCGGGCGTTCTTGGCTTCGGTCAATGTTTCGGGGGACAATCGGTTTATTTTCATGGCAACGACCATTGCTAAACGTGCCGGAACAGTGAAGTCGAATTGTGTAGAATATAACTTCCCATGTTGGCTAACCAATGGCACATGATGCACACGAATATGAATGCTACAAAATGTCTTAATCCGAAGTGCCAAAGCAAAGCCAAGGTGCGAGGTTTGTGCTCGGCCTGTTATGTCCGAGCGAATGAGGTGATCAAAAAGGGGCTGACGACATGGAAGACGTTGGAGGCAACCAAAAGGATTCTGCCTCCGCAACGCAAAAAAACGTCTACGGTAAAGTGGCTGCTTGGGCGTGCGATCTAAACATTGCACCCGGGCCCCTACACATGCGCGCGATTTGAAACGCCGGTCGGTCGGTTTCGAGCGGGCTGTGTCGTCTTCGTGTTTCCGTCCTCTTTGCCGTTATCCCATGGTCGATTGCTGGCATTCGTCGTTAATCCGTCCGACCCATAGTGTCCCTACTTGCTGACCAGGGTTGTTTTGGTGGTCGGCTGATAGGCTTTAAGCTTTGTTGGCTCTTATGATTGGCCGAAAATTTCAATGTTGGTTTTCTGGCCGATATTTTGCTGATTTTTGAGAGTGGTGAGAATCGCGACCAACGCCGGTGTCTTCTTGTGGGTGTTTTTGGCCGAAATTCTACCGGGCGCATGAGGTCGGCAACCGCTGCCTTGATGATGCCCGCAGGCGGCCAACTGGCATCAGAACGCGATGTAAACGCTGCAACGCCGCTGAAGGCGACGTCGCGCGTTTCTGCGGCCTCGTCGTTTGCCCTGTAATTTGGGATTGCTCATTAGGTATTGATTAAAACTTTTTGAGCAAGTAGAACAGGATGCTGGCGGCAAGGTTGGCAAGTTTCTTGGTATCGCAATGGGTTTTGCGCCGCAGCCGGGCGAGCTAAACCCGCAGGCGGTTGTTATGGCTTTCGATGGTGAAGGTGTGGGCCTTGCCTTGCAG
>DMQW01000308.1:0-16279 GCA_003455565.1 Limisphaerales bacterium | reverse complement strand
AAGGTGTGGGCCTTGCCTTGCAGCTGACGGGCTTGGGCAAAGATCAGGCAGGGGTGCCAGAAGTCGGTGCCGCAGGTGATGTGGGCGGCGCGCGGAAGCTGCGCAGCCAGGCAGCGGGCCGTTTCGGTTCCACGATCCCCCAGCGTCCAGCCGCAGACTTGCTTGGTAGCACGATCAATCGCCCACCACAACCCGCAGGCCTTTTTTTTGGCCCACATAAGTCCAGAGCTCGTCGGCCTCGACCCACTCAACCTCGTCGGGCTTGACGTGGGCCAACTGTGTAATGACAGGTAAATTTCCCCGCTGACGACAACTATAATTCCCCATGGCTGGGGAAAGTTTTGGCGGTTTTCCCGGTCGGGCCGCAGGCCCGACCGGGCAGACTGCCGGGACATGATCAACGCCCAACAACGGACTCGGCTCGTCATCGAGTTTCAACGAACCGGAAGTGTTTCTATGAGTGCATTGAAAAGCGGGATGGATCGGAAGACGGCGCGGAAGTATTTGCAACACCCGGAACGCTTGGGCCAGCCACGGCCGGCGCGGGATTGGCGCACGCGGGTGGATCCACTGGCGGCGATCTGGCGGGAGGCGGAACCGCGTTTGCGCGCGGCCCCGGAGCTGGAAGCCAAGGCGCTGTTTGAGCATCTGCTGTTGATTCGTCCGGAACAGATGCGGGAGACTCAGTTACGAACCTTTCAACGGCGGGTGCGACAGTGGCGGTTAGAACATGGGCCCGCCCCGGAAGTTATCTTTCCCCAGACGCACCGTCCGGGTGAGGTCATGCAGTTGGATTGGACACATGCCAAAGAACTGGCGATCAGCATTGCCGGCCACCCGCTGGATCATCTGCTCTGTCAGGCGGTGCTGCCGTATTCGAACTGGCAGTGGGCGACGCGGTGTCAGTCGGAGTCGTTGCTGTCGCTGCGGGCGGGCTTGCAGGCGGCCTTGTTCCGGTTGGGCAAAGTGCCCAGGCTATTGCAGATTGATAACAGCAGCGCGGCCACGCATCAAATCAGCGGCGCGGGTAAACGGGATTTCAATCCGGAGTTCCTGTCGTTGGCGGAACATTACGGACTGGCGGTGCGCACGATCCATGTGGGTTGCCCGAATGAGAACGGCGATGTCGAGGCGCACAACGGCCATTTGAAGCGGCGACTGGAGCAGCATCTGTTGTTGCGCGGGTATCGGGATTTTGCCAGTGAAGCGGCTTACGATCAGTTTGTGGCTGAGGTGCTGACCAAAGCCAATGGCCAGCGCACGGTCAAGGTGGCCGAAGAGTTGGCAGTGATGCGGGAACTGCCGCCCACGCGGCTTTGCGAGTATGATGAAGTGGAGTGCCGGGTGTGCAGCCACAGCACCATCCGGGTCAAACGCGTGACCTATTCGGTGCCCGCCCGGTTCATCAGCCGGCGGCTGCGCGCACGGGTTTATGAGCAGCACCTGGAGGTTTACCACGGCGCCGAGCAGATTGCGCAAATCGCGCGCGTGCCCGGCCGGCAGGCGGTGATTGATTACCGGCAGGTGATCCAGGCGTTGCTGCGCAAGCCCGGCGCGTTTGCCCGCTACCATTACCGGGAGGAACTTTTTCCCAGCACGACCTATCGCCGCGCCTATGACCGGCTGGTGCAGGATCACGGAATGGGTGCCGGCGAACTGGAGTATTTGCGCCTGCTCAAGCTCACGGCCGAACTGGGCACCCATGCCGTAGAAGGCTTGCTTGGTGAGATGCTGTGCCCGGACACCCCGCCGTGGCGGGCCGCCACCTTGCGCGGCACGCTGTGTCCACCCAGCCGCGTGGAACTGGTGGAACCCATCGTGGATTTGAGCGTGTATGATGCGTTCTTGCGGGAGGAGGTCGGCCATGTCGCATGATCCGCTGGCCGGGCTGTTGCGCAGCTTTAACCTGACGACGATGGCGTCCATTTACGCCGATACGCTGCAACAAGCCGAACAACATCACTGGGGCTACCGCAAGTTCCTGCAACACCTCTGCGAGAGCGAAGCCGAAGATCGCCGCCAACGGCGCATCGCCCGCCTGCTCAAACACTCCGGGCTGCCCGACGGCAAAAGCCTGGGCAATCTGGACGAGACGCTGCTGCCGGAAAAGATCCGCCGACAATTACCCACCCTGCTGGAAGGCGGCTTTGTGGAGCGCGGCGACAACCTGCTCGCCTTTGGGTTGCCAGGCCGTGGGAAAAGTCACTTTGTGGCCGCCTTGAGCCGGGAGTTGATCCTGCGCCATGGTCACACCGTGCTGTTCATCCCGACCTTCAAACTGGTGCAAAAACTTTTGACTGCCAAGAAGGCGTTGAAACTGGAAGCCCTGCTCAAAAAACTCGACCGGTATGCCGTCGTGGCCCTCGACGATATTGGCTACGTCCAGCAAGACCGGGAGGAAATGGAAGTGTTATTCACGTTCCTGGCCGAACGCTACGAGCGGCGCAGCGTGATGATCACCAGCAACCTGGTGTTTTCCAAATGGGATCAAATCTTCAAGGACCCGATGACCACCATGGCGGCGATTGATCGGCTCGTGCATCACTCGACCATCCTGGAGTTCGACGGTGAAAGCGTGCGCGCCAAGAAAGCCAAGTCCCGGCCAACCGCGTGAGGCGACACCGCCCCTGGCTGGTTCCGTTTCGTCAGTCGGGCTACGCCCTCCTGACTCCACTCCACCAGCCAGGGCATCCCCTCAAGAACTCATGCCCACTGGGGAATTACTCCTGTCGCCAATGGGGAATTATAATTGTCGTTGACGGGGCCAACACCTTGCCCGCCACCTCCTCCAGCACCCAGTTCATCACGGCGTTATGACTCATCCCCACCAGCCGTTCGGTCGCCCGCAGGCCCACGCCCTCAAGGTAGTGCGCCAAGGCGCTGGCCCGCTTGGCCGGCGCCACCCGGCGCTGGTCCCGCTCGCCGCTGGTCTTGCCGCACGCCCGGCACAGCCAGCGTTGCCGCCCGTGGCGGCTACCACCGTTTTTCACCACCGCTTCACTCCCGCAAGGTTGGCATTTCATCCCCGCACTTTAACACAACTTCCAACCTAATCAATACCTATTGAGCAATCCCAAAATACCAGTGTAGGCCGTCCCCAAAGGGCAAATTCAGATTTGGTTGAGCAAATGATGGGCGGCAACGGCTTGCTTTCTCATTTTTCCCCCTTCAGTCTTAATACTGTCAGCGAATTTGCTGGAAATGAATGGGGAAATTCCGATCCTAAAATTGTGAGATGTGTTGTTTCAGGCACGACCTTGGTGGGACTCTCCAGCGAATTGTTGTCGGAAGTGCTGGCTGACGTGAGAAGAGTGACTTGGGCTTCCGTTGCCATGGAGGTAACTCCATCAATGTTCAGCATGGTGCTATACGCCTGTGACGATGTGTTGATCACCTTGACCACAATGTCCTCGTTCTGGTCGTCACGACCCGCGACTGCAAACAAGTTGCTGGTGGGCTGCGCAGTTTCGTCATGAATCAACTGGCCGTCGAGATAACAACGAATGCGATTTCCGTTGAGTTCGACTTTGATGTCGTACCAATGGTCGGTTTCGATTCGCCCCTCGGCTTGTGCACCGACTGGAGTTTGCGCGCCTTGGACACTGTGTTCGATCGCATGGCGAGTGTTGCCCCAACCGCCGAGGTTCCACCAATACATGTCACCACCTTTGCGACCGAACATGATGAGAAACCCTTCACCGCCGCCAAGCTTGCGCGCTTTTAGGGTGAGCGTGTAATCTGACCAACTCTCGTCACCGGAATAACTGGAAGCTCTGCCTGGTTGATTTTGGCGATAAACGCCATTTGTCACCGCCCATTGTCCGCCGCCGCGCCGACCGGCGCTCTGCCAGCCTTCCGCGTTTCGGGTGAAGTCCGACGTGTATTGCGCCTGCCCGTTTTTCTCGACGCGCACGTCCTTGAACTCTGCGCTCGTGTCCCAAGTGCCCAGGCCAATTTGACCCGCGACTTTAAAGTTCTCATTTGCGGGCAAGGTAACGTCGGTCTTCAACGTGCGGCTCAGACGATTTTCGGCAAACAATTTCCAGAGGTAATACGACGCCGTGCCGAAGACGCGCGAGCTGTCGAAATAAATCATGCCGTGCCACGGTGGAGGCGCGCCCGCGAGTTCCGTCCGTCCGTGAACGTTCGCCAGCAGCGGTGCATAAGAAACCATGCGCACCACGTCCGCGTTGCATTCCGCGCCCATGAGGAAAACCCCCTCGGCCAGTGCTGATGTCAAGTTGCCTTTGTCCCGGCCGCCCTCCTGCGAAGTGACCGCAACTTCGGCAATGTAAACCGGCGGCGATTTTCGGTCGCGCCGGTCATACATGTGAAAGTTGTTAATGAACCAGCGCGGACTGTTGTAATAATGTTCGTCAACCATTTCAACGGGTGAGCGGCGCAGCGGAACATTGGCCAGCGTGGTAAGCTCCGGATATTTGGCCTTCACCAAAGGATAGATCAACGCATAACGGTCTTCGTATTCGCGCCCGACATTTTCATTGCCGATTTCCAGCAGCTTCACATTGAAGGATGCCTGATGCCCGGCCGCCACGCGCAGTTTACCCCACTTGGAATTCGCCGGGCCGTTCGCAAATTCCAACGCATCAAGGAAGCTGTCCTCAATCGGTTGCATTTCGGAAATTGGAACATTGGTCGAATGGCGATAAATGCAAGTTTGGCCGGCGAAGCCAACGTACATCGGCTCCGCACCGATGTCCTCGCAAAATTGCAGGTACTCGTAAAATCCCATGCCGTGAGTGCGGCGGTAATCCCACACGTTCCAGATCTCCTCGCGTTGTTCGATCGGGCCGATGCTTTTTTTCCAATCGTAGGCGTTCTCCGGCGTGGCGCCTTCCACAACACATCCGCCCGGGAAACGGACAAACCCCGGCTTCAAGTCCGCAATCATCTGCGCGATTTCCGGGCGAAGACCGTTCGGATGGCTCTTGAAAGTCTTCTTTGGGAATAGCGACACGACGTCAAACCAAACCGTCCCTTTAGATCCGGCAGTGAGGATGAACTTTGCCTGGGGATCAGTTTTTTTTGCCGTGAGAGTTGCCGTGTAATGTTTCCACTGCTCGTCTATTTTCTTGATTGTCACCGCATCGCTCACGGGTTCGCTCCCGGCGCTTTCCAAAGTTGCCACGAGCGGCCCAGCGAACTCCGCATTGCCGCGCGCCCAGAATGACAGCACGTATTGCTCGCCTTCCTTCACGCCAATGCCCCAATAACCTTCGTTGGCAATTCCGATCCGACCGGAGGAAGCATCTTGAATTTCCAGCCGGCATGAACGCGGCGTAGCAGGATTCAACGGATTGTTCATGTCCAGCGACATTGAACCTTGCGCGCCACCTTCCTTTACGAGCGACCAGTAAGGCAGGCTTTTATCCACCTCAAAATGGTAGGGGATGATATAGCCGCGACCGTTGTCCCAATGACCATTGGTGAACGAAAATCCTTCGGGTGCCTTGGCGTCTTCAAATCCGCGATTGCGAATCAATTCCGCATAAAGGCCGCCGTCAACTCCCGTGTTGATCTCCTCCAAAAAAATTCCATACATGTGCGGATTGATTTCGGGACCCGGTTTGGTTGCATCAATATTGATGGCCGCTGTGTCCGCACGAATCGAAGCGCCGCAGGTCGCCAACGCGAATGCGAACAGACGGGATGCAAGTTTCATGGTCAATTTATTTTTGCTCCTGGGTTGCAGAGGGCGCATTCGTGGCTGGTCGGGTGGTGCCATTTTCTTCACGATTAAAACGCCGGCGCGGCTTCACTTTTGGAATTTTTATGCGTCCACTATAAAACTCATCCATGAGTGCGTAAGCTTCCGGGTCATATTTTTTGAGACCCTCGGGACCGTTCTCCGGCTTCGGGCCGGTCATGTGCAAGTCGCCGTGCGTGCCGAAATACCACATCGTCAACTCGGCGAAAAATTCGTCCGGGTTGGACCCCGCGTAAGATTTTCCCCAAAACCCTTTAGCTAGTGAATTTCTGTATTGCTCATCGAACCGGGCACGAACGTCGCGAGGAATTCCATAGTTGCGAATGCTATGGGAGAACTCGTGCACACAAACGTCGCGTCCGTTGTAATGATCCTTCTCCAGCTTCAAAAGATTTTCTTCGCCGCAGGAAGTCAGCAATCCACCCATGCCGCGGGTCCGTTGGTCCCTGGTCAGGCCGTTGTATTCGGCCAGTGGTTTGCCTTTGTCGTGCCGCCATTCGGGAAGATCGGTGGTGACCTGGTCGCGACCAATGATGTGCAGTTCAGCGCCCGCCGCCACCAGATTGGAAATCAGCATCGGCTGTTTGGTGAGAAGGTGGGCGAACATCATGGACAGCCGGTCGTAGGCCGCATACACCGCCGCGTCCGCCACCACCTCGGGTGCCTTGACGGGAATGCCGTGAAAAATGAGTTCCTTGGCAAAAAAGTCTTGTTCCGGCGGATCCAGAATAATGATTTTAGGTTTGGCTTCGTTGTCCGATTCATTACCGACGGCAACGCTGCTGTTTGCCCCGACAATGGCCAGCGCCGAAATCGCAGTCGCAATCAATGTGAGTTTATTCATACTAAAAACCGCTGCATCAAACGCGCCAACTTTGCAAGCCTGGGGCGAAGATAACCGCTGGCATTTTTCTGATTGGAATCCCAACTGGCCCGTGTCACGCTTGCCATTTTGTTGCACCTTGCCTTGTCTGCCGCACGGTCAACTCTTGATCAGGTCTATTCCCTGCCTGACTCGAACCGGTTCATGTTTTTTACCGTTCAAAAAAAGAGGTTTCGGCTGGAACTTCATCCATTCTTCAATTTCATCGGCTTCGATCGGAACCCCGGCCGTCAGATCCACCGGGCCTTTTTCAGTGATCAGAATATTATTCTCCAAACGCACGGCAAATCCTTCCTCGCGGATATAGATGGCGGGTTCAACGGTCATCACCCATCCAGGTTGCATCGGTTCGAGCGTGTTGGTCACATCGTGAACGCCCAAGCCAATCGGATGACCGGCACCGTGCATAAAATACTTTTTAAAGGCCGGTTTGTCCGGGTTCTGCCGGTTAATTTCGCGCCGCGTCAGCAATCCCAGATCCACCAGTTCCTTTTCGATCATTTGTTCAACTTCCTTCTGCCACTCCGCGGTTTTTTTGCCCGGCACCAGGCTTTGGATGGATTGGCGCAACACGCGTAGCACCGCATTGTAAACCTGTTTCTGGCGGCCAGTGAAGCGACCGCTCACCGGGATGGTGCGGGTCATGTCGGCGTTATAGTTGGCGTAAGCAGCCGCCACGTCGAGCAATAATAAATCGCCGTTGCGGCATACCGCCGAGTTGGTGACGTAATGTAGGCAGCAGGCGTTGAGTCCCGTGGCAATGATCGGTAGATAAGCGAACTGGCTTCCGTGCCGGATGAATTCGTGGGCAAACTCGGCTTCCACTTCGGTTTCGCGCACACCGGGTTTTGTGAACTTGAGCACGCGCATAAATCCTGCGGCGGTGAATTCGCACGCTTTGCGAATCAAGGCGACTTCGGAGTCGGATTTAACGGTGCGCAACCGGCGCATTAGCGACGCCAGCCGGTGGTAATTGTGCAACGGATAGCGGCGCAACGTGTCCGCGACGAAACGCGCATCGCGACTCTGAACTTCAATCACAGCGCGGTAATGTTCATTGCTGTTCAAATAGACATGCTCGCACTCGCACATAAGGTGATGGAACAAGCGGGGAAATTCCGAGAGCCAATGGATGTGCTCAATGCCGGTGATTGCCCGAGCTTCTTCCTTTGTAAGTTTATGTCCCTCCCAAAGTTCGTCCTCCGCAGTTGGCTCACGGATGAACAATAGTTCACGATGCTTTTCGTCATCGGCATTCGGATAAAGGAGCAGGATGGTTTGCTCTTGCTCGATGCCGGTGAGATAAAACAAATCCGAGTTGGGAACCATCGCCAAGGTTCCGTCGCCATTGGTGGGCAACACGTCGTTGGCATTAATGACGGCCAGGGAATCCGGCAGAAGCGCCCGCTTCAGCCGTTCGCGGTTAAAGATACCAAGTTGAGGGTCAATCAGTTCGTGACGCACGTTACGTTCCTTTTGCTATGATGCAATTTTGAATTTCCAATCTAAAAAATTATTTTATCGCGGGCAACCGGCTTTGCCTGCATGGGTTCATTCGTTGTGTTTTTTATGCAAGCCTATTCAGCCGTAAACACAAGCAACCGCCAATATATTAAACACACACATACATATCTAATATCACCTGAACACGTTCCTTTTATGCGGACTTGTGCGTAATATGCGCGCACGCCCAAGTTCCGACGCGAGCTTGAGGTTCCGGCGCATAACTCGAAATGACTCAATGAAACGCACTGTTTGTCTTCTAACAATACTATCAAGCCTGCTCCATAACGCGTTTGGGGCGCAACCTCCGGCGGACGCCACCGGCGCCTGGCCCCATTCCATTCCCTGCCGGATTCAGGACAGCTCCAACCCGGACTTGTTTGTCATGACACTGGGTGATGTCGAAACTCCCATCGCCGATGGCGTTTTCAATCCGGTCAAGGACGAAGTAACATTGAAAGGCGGCAGTGTCAAATCGAATTATTATCGCGATGTTCTGGGCGTGAAACAATATCAGCCGCTGGACAAATCACGCTTTCCTTTGCCGCCTTCTGGCTGGTGTACCTGGTATTATTACTACAATCGCATCAACGAAATCGAAGTGAAGCGCAACGCCCAATGGATCGCGGAAAATCTCAAGGACTATGGCGCGCAATACGTCCAGATTGACGACGGCTGGCAAGGTTCGGGCGGTCGAAACGGCGGACGCGACTGGACAACGGGCAATCCCCAGCGCTTTCCCGATGGCATGACAGATCTTGCGGCTCACATAAAATCACTTGGACTTACACCGGGCCTCTGGCTCGCGCCTCACGGCCAAAGCAATCCCAACGTCGTCAGCAACAGCCCGAACATTTTTCTACTGAAGCCTGATGGCACAACCGCTTCGGACACTTGGGAAGGTAGATTCCTCGTTGATCCGACAACGCCGGAATCGCTCGCGTATATGAAAGACCTGTTCACCAAACTGGCGGGTTGGGGTTACGAGTATTTCAAAATTGACGGCCAGCCGATTGTCGTGGACGAATACCGCGCCAAAAAACAGTTCATGAAAAATCCCTCCGATGACGCGGTTGGGTTGTATCGCAAAACGCTGGAAAGCATCCGCTCGGCCATCGGACCGGATCGCTACCTGCTCGGCTGCTGGGGCACTCCGCTGGAAGGCGCGGGGATCATGAACGGTTCGCGAACCGGCGGCGACATTGTGCTGGGTTGGGGCGGATTTCAGGTCGCACTTCGGCCCACGATGCAATACTACTACTTGCACAACATCGCTTGGTATTCCGATCCGGATGTCATGCTCGTGCGTTCTCCATTGTCGCTCGATCAGGCTCGTGTTTGGGCAACGCTCCAAGGTCTCACCGGCCAGGCGTTGATGTCCAGTGATCGCCTGATGGATTTGTCGGAAGAACGGGTCGAGTTGATGCGGCGTGTCTATCCAGCGACGGATATTCGTCCGCTCGACCTTTTTCCCAGCGAACGGGACAAGCGCATTTGGGATTTGAAGGTCAACCACCTTGGCCGTCACTACGACGTGGTGGGCGTGTTCAATTTCGGCACGGAAAAAACCGAACACACCCGTTTGAACTGGAAGGAACTTGGCCTGCCGACGGACAAGCCCGTTCACGTCTTCGATTTTTGGAACAAGGAATATCTCGGCGCATGGTCGGAAGGAATGATCGTTGACGTAGCACCGACCAGTTGCCGCGTGTTAACTTTGCTGCCGGGCACGGATCAAATCCAGTTGATCTCCACCAGCCGCCACATCACGCAAGGCTGGGTGGACTTGACCGCTCTTGGCCAAAATGAAACCGGCGACACGTTCCGCGGAACCAGCAAAGTCATCAAGAACGATCCTTACGAACTGCGCTTTGCGTTTCCTCGCGGAACCAATTACATCGTCAAACAAGCGACGGCGCATACCGCCTCCGGCGATCTGCCGGTAAAAACTTTTAATCACCAGGGATGGGCGGTCGTGCAGATCAGTTCGCCGACAACCACGGAGGCGAAATGGGAAGTGCAATTCGAGCCGGCGGATCTCTACCACTTTCCGCCCAGCGAGCCAGCCAACCTGTCGGTCGAGCGCGTTGGCCTTGATGGCGTCAATCTGATTTGGCGCGAGCAATACTACCTGAACGTCGGCTACCAGGCGTATCTCGATGGCAATTTGCTTGGCTACACACCGACGGCGAGATTCCCGATCCGCGGACTGAATCCGAATTCAAACTACACCGCCCAAGTGAAGACCGTTTGGGAAGATGGTCGGGAAAGCCCAAGAAGTGCCGAGGCAAAGTTCACTTTGGCTTCCATGATCCCTGCACAAATGTCGCTTACGCAAATTGAGCCGCTTCGTTCCACCGGACGCTGGCGGGGTTTTGAAGCGGACGAAATGCTTTCGGGAACACAACTCATGCTTGGCGAGAAGCACTACGAACGCGGCTTGAACTCATTTGCCGGCTCTGAGATTGAGTTTGAGCTTCATGGACTCTATGACAATTTCTCAGCGCTGGCGGGATTGGATGCGAGTTCAAGCACCAATGCGACTACAGAATTTCTGGTCATCGGCGACGGCCAGGAACTCTGGCGCAGCGGCACGTTAAAGCAATCGGATGAACCAAAATCCGTTACTGTCAAAATCGCCGGAGTCAACAAACTCATACTTCGGACCACTGGCGCGGGCGGCAGAAGGAATCGCGCGCAAGCAGACTGGGCTGAACCGAAAGTCTCGAAGGAGAACCAGTAGTCTGTTTTAAAATTCGCTTTAGCACGGTGTCGGCCCTCGACGGAGTGTGCCCGTCCCCGGGCGCAGCAACATTGGCAGGCTAAGTGGCGTGGACTTTGCGGGTGCGCTCGGAAGGCTCACACGGCTGCGCCCGAGGACTGGCGCGCTCCGGTTCCTTGGCCTGGCCGGCTTACTTTTCCTCCGCGCTTGCAGCCGGCTCCGGTGTGAGGGGCTTCAGAATTTCGGCCAGCAAGTCCGGCTTGTTCGCGCTGCGTTCGAGATACGGATATTTTTCGCCGTCGTGGTAATTCAGTTTGCAGGTTTTGAAATAATCGCTGTTTTCCACCAACAACTCCAGCGGCTCCCGGTTGGTTGAAGCTGAACTCACGGCACCACGCAGGATTTCAGGAGTCCAAGCCCGGCCATTCACGGCGACGAGCTTCATCGCCGGCCCGATGCCCGCTTTGTCCGCTGATGAACCGGGCAGAACGTCGGTGACGTAGCCGTCAGACTTCAACAGCAGGCCGAGCGAAAAGCTCAGGTCGGTGAACTTGTGCGCCCCTTCGCGAGACTTGAGCGCCGCCGGCACTTTGTTCGTATAGGCCAGATGCCAGCCGGAATTCTCAATGCCACCGAGCGGCGCGCGCGGATTGATTTCGTAAATGCGCTTTTGAAAAAATTCCCGCCAGTTATAGGGAACCACTTGGTCCAACGTCGCGACCACGTCATCGAACGTGTAAGGCACGACCTGCGGCGGACCGCTTTGGCCACCGTAAAACTTCCGGCAGAAATCATCCAGCGAATAACGCCCCTTGCTCTGCTGGCGGATGACGGTGTCCGCCTCCAGCCAGATCAGGGCGCCTTCCGGATAAAAATCAGTCTTCCGCCGCCAAGCCGCGCCTTCAGGACTTGATTTGTAGAGCAACTGCGCGGCGACGGTCGTGTCCGACAGCGGCCGCCAGGTGCGTCCGGGCTGGCGATCCAAGGCTGCGCCACTGGAAGCGAGATCGTTCTGAAAATCCGCGTTCGTCCACAGTCCGCTGCGCGTGGCCAGCAGATTGCCAAGATAAGTCGTCAGCCCTTCATAGACCCAAAGCAGATCGCCTTGCATCGGCTGCTCGAAATCAGGCGTGGCCAGCCCAGCCGGGCGGCGATACTTGCCGTTCCATGAGTGGGCCATCTCGTGCGGCAGCAAGGAAGCGCCCAGCTTCCGTGCATCTTCATCAGTCAAAAATTTCTCGCCCTGGCGATTGTCGCTCGACTCGTGATGTTCCAGGCCGAAATGCGCGACGTGATCGCTGAGCGTCAGCAGAAAATGGTAGTCACGATAATGATGCGCGCCAAACAAGGCATTCGCCTCCATCACCAGATGGGAAAAGTGGCCGGCATCCTCCGGCTTGATTTCCAGGGCGGCGGCGCTGTCGGCGACAATGTCCAGCTTGTGAGTCGGCTTCATGTCTTGAGCGAGGTCAACCGTGCGAAAGTATTCACCGGCGATGACCGGCGAATCCACGAGCGTTTCCAGAGACACGGGCGAGAACTGGACGCGAGCGCCCGACGCACTTGCCACCGGAAGCGCCGTCCCGAACTTCCATCCTTCCGGCAGATGCAGCGTCGCGGCGTATTGGGTGTCGTAGGCATTCGTTTTTTGCGGATAGAGCAAGACCTGATTCCAACTGAGGTCCAACAACGTGGCTGTCGAAGAAACGCCGGACGAATAAGCGCCCGAGCCGGACGGCAACAGAAAGTCGAAAGAAACATCCACCGCGTTCGCGCTGGCGGGCACGGTGAGGTGAAACGCGAACATGTTGTCCGCGTCACGCTGCCAATTCATCGTCTTGCCCGCAGCGCTGATCTTCAAGCCAACCAGGTCGGTGATCGGTCCGTCCGGTCCATGCTCGCCAGGCAGCCACTTGGGATAAAGCAATATGAACGGACCGGGTTGAGCGGGAATGTGCAATCGCGCGTGAAGGATATAGCGTGGGGCATCCGTCGCGTCCACGTCGAGTTTGATCGGCGAAGTTTGAGCCGACGCTGCGGCTGCAAACGACATAGCCAGTGAGATGATTAACGCCGTCAGTTTGGATTTTGGTTTCATTTCATTAAAAGCTATTCCGAGTGTAACGCTTCGCGGACGCCAGAAGTCGTTGGAAATCGCGTCAGCATCTTGGAGTGCGGCTACCCTCCGCCGCTTCCACCACGAACACTCTTGCTCGCCCCAATTACATTATGACGGTGTCGCAGCTCGCGCCAATTTCCCATCCACCAACCGCCAGATGCCCAGCGGATTGGATTCCTTCAGTTCATCCGGCAATGCGGCATCAGGAAAATTTTGAAAACAAACCGGTCGCACGAATCGCTCAATCGCGCGCGTGCCGACTGAAGTTGAACGCCCGTCTGACGTGGCCGGATAAGGCCCGCCGTGCGTCATCGCGTGACAAACTTCCACGCCGGTGGGAAACGCGTTGCAAACCAGTCGCCCGGCCTTGTTCGCGAGAGTTTCGATCAACTCGCGGCTTGCGGCGAAATCTTCCGGCGTGCCGTGAATCGTAGCCGTGAGCTGACCCTCCAGTTTTTTCGCCGCCGCCAGCATTTGCTCCCGCGATGAACACTCGACCACCAAAGTGGAGGGTCCAAAAACTTCATCCATCAAACTATGATTGCCCAGGAATGTCACGGCGTCGGTGACGAATAACGCCGCGCCCGCCTGCGCCTTGCCTTCGCCCGCTTCGGCATCCACCGTCACGGCCCGATGGACCCCGGTGGCCTTGGAAAATTTTTCAACGCCCGCGCGATAGGCCGAACAAAGATCAGCCGTTAGCATCGTGCCCGGCGGCGTGGACGCCGTAAGATTTTCGAGCTTTTGCAGAAAAGATTTTGCGGCTGCTGCACGCTCCACGAAAATTAATCCGGGGTTCGTGCAAAATTGTCCGACGCCCAGCGTCACCGAGCCGTGCAAACCCGCCGCGAGTTCTTCCGCCTTGTGATTCAATGCGCCGCTCAACATAAAAACCGGATTGATGCTGCCCATTTCCGCATAAACCGGAATCGGCTCCGGCCGCGCCGCTGCCGCATCCATCAATGCCCGCCCGCCCGCGCGGGAGCCGGTGAACCCGACGGCTTTGACGAGCGGATGTTTCACCAGCGCGATGCCGACTTCGCGGCCGGCACCGTAGAGCATCGAGAAAATCCCTTCCGGCGCACCGCAATCGCGCACGGCCTGCTGCACAACCAACGCGACAAGCTCAGAGGTTCCGAGATGCCCCTGATGCGGCTTAACGATGACGGGACAACCCGCCGCCAGCGCCGACGCCGTGTCGCCGCCCGCGACCGAATACGCCAGCGGGAAATTGCTCGCGCTGAACACCACCACCGGCCCGAGCGGCACCATCATCGAACGCAGATCCGGCTTCGGCTGCGGCTTGCGGTTCGGGTCGGCGTGATCTATCCGCGCGCCGGCGCACAGCCCGCTCGCCGCCGCTTCGCCATACTGGCGCATTTGAACATACGTCCGCGCCAGTTCGCCCTGCAACCGCGCCACGGGCAACCCGGTCTCCTGATTGGCGCGTTCGACAATCGCGGCGGCATCCGCCTCCAGCAACTCGGCAATGCGCTTGAGAAAACCCTCGCGCCGCCTGCCCGGCCAGCGGCTGAATTCCACGAACGCCTTCGCGGCAAACTGCGCGGCGGCGTCAACATCGGCGGTGGTCGCCCAGAAAAAATCCGGCCCGATCACCGCACCGGTGGCGGGGTTGATCGCGGCGTTGGGTTTGCCCGCCGTTGTGACGCGGGTCTGGCCGAGTATCGAAAGACCTTCGAGTTTCATAAATTCAATTTACAGTTTCGGAAGTTTCGCGAGCGCGGCTTTCAAAGTTTCCAAAGCCGCTTTGTGTTCCGCTCCGGCCATCACGCAGCGCGGCGCACGAACGCGTTCGTGGCCCATGCCAGCTTCCTGCTGCACGAGTTTGATGAGTTGGACGAACTTTGGCACCGTGTCCATCCGCAGCAACGGCAAAAACCATTTGTAAAGCTCGTCCGCCTTTTTCGTCTCGCCGCGCATGGCATAGTTGTAGAGCGCCAGTTGTCAAGCTGCTTCACGGGGCCAAGCGTCGCGGAACCTTGCAGCCCGGTGGCGACCTCCTCGGCCTTGTGCGCCGTGGCTCCGGTGGCACGGCAGCGAAACCGGACGCGGTATTTCCACCCGGCACCGGCAAGCCAAGCGCGCCGCTTTCCAACCAGCGAAGGCATCAATGGGTTGGCTTGCCAGATGAACTGCTCGGAACGGAATCCACCTCAAACAAACGAGTGCTGAAGTAGCGTTCCGCGCGGTCGCACAGCAAGGTGACCACGGTGCCTCTGGTGCGCGATCGCTTGGCTAGACGTAAAGCCGCCGCCATGTTCGCGCCGGAAGAGGTGCCAACGAGCAACCCGTGTTCACGATGCAATCGTTGCGTCATGGCCATGGCCTCGGCGCTAGACACTTTGATCTCGCCATCAAGCGGAACATCGCGCAGCAACGGTGGTATGAAGCCGTCCGCCACGCCCTCGATGTAATGGCAGCACGGGCACTCCCCGGCCAGCACGGCCGACTCCGCGGGTTCCATCGCATAAACCTGCGCCTTCGGGTAGCGCGCCTTGATCGCTTTGCCCACGCCGGCCAGCGTGCCACCGGTGCCGAAGCCGGTTACGAAACAGCCGATTGGCCCGGGCACCTGCCGCAGAATCTCCTCGCCGGTTCCGTGTTCGTGGTCGGCCACGTTCAGCGGATTCTCAAACTGGCGCGGCAGGAAATAGCGCGGATCCTTCGCCGCCATTTCGTGCGACATCTCGATCCCGGTCTGGTAACGGCCTGCGCTCGTGAACAGGATGAGTTCGGCACCCAATTGCTGAATCAGTTGCCGCCGTTCCTGACTTGCGCCTTCGGACATCAGGATTGTGACGCGGCGACCCAGCGCCGCGCCGATCATGGACAGCGCGATGCCGGTGTTGCCGCTGCTGCATTCGAGAATGATCGAATCGGGCTTCAACAGGCCGTGCTGTTCAGCGTCGAGCACCACTTCCCGGGCAAACCGATCCTTGATGCTGCCGCTCGGATTCAGGAATTCGCACTTGGCCCAGACCATGATATTCTCCGGCTGAAAATGAATCGGCACCGCCGGCGTGTTGCCAACCAACCGCAATATGGCCGGGTCAACGCGCGAAACTGTCGCCGGGCGACGGCGCACGGAAGGTGCATTCCGCGCTCCGCTGGCTGTATTGCGGCGAGAGTTCACACCCGACTCCCCTCGGCGCATTCCTTCAACGCGGCGCGCAATTGCCGACATTCCCCGGCAGTGGCTGCCGCCAGCGGACGACGCGGCGCGCCCACATCGTGCCCCATAAGTTTGCAGCCAGCCTTGACGAATTGCGTGTATTTGCCACCGCCTTCCATCAACTCAAGCGT
>DMQW01000261.1:573-13057 GCA_003455565.1 Limisphaerales bacterium | reverse complement strand
AAAATCTTAACCGGACAGTAGTGGAAAAGAATATGAAAATCGCCTGCATTTGGACGACTATGTCGAAGATCAGCGCGAAGTGATAACCGAATGCGTGCGAGTTTTGGCTGATGGTGGAAGCATTTGTTGGCAGGTTGGCAACTTCGTGGACAATGGAGCCATCATCCCAATTGATTCACTTCTTTATCCCATTTTTGCCGACCTAGGTTTGAAGATGCGCAATCGCATCGTTTGGCACTTCGAACATGGTCTGCATTGTTCACGCCGTCTTTCAGGCCGCTACGAAACAATCATGTGGTTCACAAAAGGTGATGACTATGTATTTGATGTGGATCCAATTCGGGTGCCACAAAAATATCCTGGAAAAAAGTATTTCAAAGGCCCAAAGGCCGGACAGTATTCATGCAATCCACTGGGCAAGAATCCGGGAGATGTTTGGACGATTCCGAACGTAAAAAGCAATCATGTGGAAAAGACAGGGCACCCATGCCAATTTCCTGTTGAACTAATTGAGCGATTAGTTTTGTCGCTTACACGAGAGGGTGATTGGGTGTTGGATCCATTTCTTGGCACCGGAACGTCTATTATCGCGGCTCTGCGCCACCAAAGACGAGGCATTGGCGCAGAAGTTTTGAAAAAATATGTGGAGATTGCAAAATCTCGGATTGATTTAGCGGCACACGATGAGCTTCCAGTAAGACCAATGCACAGGCCGGTTTTTGATCCAAAAGATGCAGGTAAAAACTTGCTCACTGCGCCTTGGCTGAGTGAAAGCCAGCCCATCGAACAAGCGTTGCTTTTAGAAAAGAGAACTCCATACCGAACACGCAAATGAAAATTGTTCAAATCTATTCGCATCTAAACGGCTTGGAATACTTGTTAGTTCATAAGAAGAATCTTTGGAAAGAGGTGCAGCAAGTCATCGAAGCAGTGGACGGGAATACGTGTAAAACCAAGGTCAGTAAAGAAAAAGGCATGGTGGGGAATCTTCTTTATAGTCCTATTGACATGAACAAGGCTTTTACAAAGCTGCTTGCTGATAAAAGCTGGACAGAAAGCCGTGTGAGTTATTGGGTCACTAAAAACGAACGCTTGATCCGGCAAACGCTCTCGAAACCGGCAGAAGAACAGAAGGCAGACATCGTGGCTGCTGGTGAAACTCCAATTTTTAGTTACAATCAGACAGATTTTGTGAAAGACCGTGTGGCAATTGAAATTCAATTCGGCAAATACTCATTTGTAGCCTACGATTTATTTGTAAAACATCTCGCGTTTTACGTCCGTGATCAAATTGATGTCGGCATAGAAATTCTTGCCATGAAATCCCTTCAATCGCAAATGTCATCTGGGCCTGGTTACTACGAGGGTGAGCTTTACAACATCATCCGAAACGGTCGTGGTGTTCCCGCCGTTCCGCTCGTGATTGTTGGAGTTGAGCCGTAGCTATTTTTTGGCTTTGATCCCGTTCGTCCCGCCGGGCCAACCGGAAATTAGCCAGCCACAACGTGGCTGGAAACCGCGCCCACAAACCATCGCGTTCTGCCGCCGCCGCGCCGTCGTTATCTTTGTAGGAGTCGAGGTGACGAGACTCATTTCAATTTCGGCTTTCGGATTTTCAGTCAGAGACTCCTCACGTCGTCTCCTACGATTGCCGTCGCCAAAATCGCGGGTTTTGCCGCCCAAAACCAGCCGTTCGATGAAATGATTGCGCCGTTCGTGAATTTGACCTTTCGCTGGCTCTTTTTGACCAGCCATTCGTCGTTTTGATGGTTTCGTTCGTAAAATCAAAGCTTTCGTCCGTTAAAATGATGCCGCCGTTCGTCATTTTGAGAACGCCGTTCGTCGTTTTGCAGGCTCCGTTCGTCGTTTCAGTCTGGCCGTTCGATGAAATGATCCCGCTGTTCGTGAAATTGACGCTTCCGTTCGTGAAATTATCCGCGCTGCTGGGAAAATGACTCGCGCCGCGTGCGTCAGCCGCGCTAACTTTCCGCAGAATGAATTCTTTCGACGCGACTAAAAAATTCCGCATCGGCTCGGTGCCTTACCTGAACGCCGTGCCGCTTACGCGCGGCATCGAAAGCGAAATCATTTTCGCCACGCCCGCCAAACTCGCCGAATTGCTCCGCCGCGATGAACTGGACGCCGCGCTCGTCAGCATCACCGAAGTTTTGCTCAACGACCGCTACGACATCCTCGACGGCATCGCCATCGCGTCATTGGGCGAAGTCTTCAGCGTCCTGCTCGCGCACAAAAAACCACTGGAAGAAGTGACGGAAATTTTCTGTGACACCGCCTCGCTCACCAGCGTGAATTTATTAAGAGTCTTACTGGCCGAACGCGGATTGAAGCCGGAGTTCAAGCCGCTGGAAAATTACGAAGCGGCGCCGAAAAAAGATTTCGTCCTGCTCATCGGCGACCGCGCGATTGAATTTCAGCGCGCCCCGCACGCGCACGAAATTTTCGATCTTGGTGTGGCGTGGACGGAAATGACAAATCTGCCCTTTGTTTATGCGGTCTGGGCGTTGCGGCGCGGCGTGGAGAATTCAGAATTGCGCGCCGAACTGCGCAGTTCAAAGCGTTTCGGAATGGAGACGCTCGACCAGATCATCGCCACGCGCGAGGAGTTCGACGAGGATTTCCGCCGCGATTATTTTGACTGGCACATCCACTTCCACCTCGGCGAGGATGAGAAGCGAGCCATCGCGAAATTCTCCGAACTGCTCCGCAAGCATGGCCTCGGCCCGGTGTTCGAGCCGAAATTTGTGGCGTAGGACAGCGCCGGACAGGGAAATCTACGAGAACAATAAAAATCCGCCGGACGGGCTGAACGCAGTCCGACCGGCGGATCCGCTAAAAAAGTTTTACGACAGTTTTTTCTTCGCGTCGTCGGGCACTTCGACCTTGGTTTTGCCCGCGTCCTTGATCTCGACCGTTGTGGTGCGGTCAACGTCGCGGGTGTTGCCGTTGAAGTCCACCGTGCCCTGGACGTGGAATTCGTATTTGGTGAGCTGGCCGTCCTTGATCCAGAACTTCACCGAGCCTTTGGCGTTGGTGATGTCCGGGCCGCCGCCGCCGCCGGGAGGCGGGCCGAACGAGAGGAACGATTTCGCGCCGTCTTCAGTCAGGTCGCTGGAAATCGCGTCGCCATTCTTGGTCAACTCCTTCGACTTGTCGGCGAGATTGGCGGCTTCTGCGGCCGGCGCCTTGAAATTTTGCAGCGTGCGGGCGAGGAACATGCGGGGGTTGAATCCGCCGCCGTCATCCTTGGCCAGATCCGCCAGCGATTGCCAGCCGTCCGCATTTTTTGCCGCGCCTTTGCCGCCTTGCAACACCGCTTCGGTGGTGTTGGTGCCGCGTATCATGGAGAGCCAGGTGGTTCCACCCGCCGTTTTTCCGTCGGTCGGGCCGGGACGGAATCGCGCGTTGCCGCCAGGAGGCATGGCCACCTTGGTGTTCCAACTGTAATTGTCCGCGAGCGCCTTGGCCGCGTTTTTGACGTCGTCCTTGGGGCTGGAATCTGCCGCGAACAGCGAGCCGCCCAGCAAGGCGATGGCGCCGAATAGAATGGTTTTTTTCATATGAAGCCTTTGGTTGATGGTTTGGATTTTGGTGCAATGGCAGTATCAACCAAATGTCCGGCTGAATCCACAAAAAAATCGCGGCTCACGGAGGGTGTTTGAAGCTCGCGGCGAGAACTGTATTTGGCGGCGGTTATGCCGCTAAAACTTCGTCATTTTTTCCAACTCCCTCACGCGCCGGTCAATGTCGGCGCGCTTGGTTTTGGTGATGCGTGTCAGGCCGAAGCCTTCGCAGCAGAACGACGCGGTGACGCTGCCGTAAATCATCGCGCGCCGGATGTTCGCATCAATGGAACCCTTCGCGGTGGCGAGATAACCCATCATGCCGCCAACGAACGAATCGCCCGCGCCGGTCGGGTCTTCAATCGTGTGCAGCGGATACGCGGGACAGATGAAAAATCCTTTCGGGCTGGAGAGAATCGAGCCGTGCGAACCTTTTTTGATGATGACGTATTTCGGGCCGAGCGCGTGGATTTTTTTCAGCGCGGCGAAGGCATTGTCTTCTTTCGTCAACTGATGCGCCTCGCTGTCATTCAGCACGAAGCCGTCAATGCGCGGCAGGAGTTTCAGCAAATCGGCGAGCGCGATGTTCAGCCACAAATCCATCGTGTCGGCCACGACGAATTTCGGTCGGCGCATCTGGTCGAGCACGCGGTGCTGCAACGCCGGCGCGATGTTGCCGAGCAGCACAAACGGCGCGCTTTGATACGACTTCGGCAGCGTCGGCGAAAAAGTTTCGATCACGCCCAGTTCCGTCGCGAGCGTGCGGCGGTTGTTCATGTTCAATTCGTATTCGCCCGACCAGTGAAAAGTTTTGCCGGGCAGAATTTGCAGGCCAGCGAGATCAATTTTGTGACGGCGATACAGCTCGATGTATTTTTTCGGAAAATCTTCGCCCACGCCGCCGACCAATTTCACCGGGCTGAAAAAGCTCGCGGCCACCGCCGCATGGCTGGCCGAGCCGCCGAGCAGACGCGAGTTTTCCGCGTTCGGAGTTTTGATGGAATCAAGTGCGGTGGTGCCGACGATGAGAACGCTCATGTTATTTGTGGGTGTTTGCTCGGATGTGAATTATTTGGGCAATAAGATAACTCCAAAATGCAGTGGAAATCAGTGAGCCGGCTATGATCAAACCAGCAATTGCCTCATTTCCAGAAAACAAAAATAATATCGAAACAACCATCACGATGCTCCCTAAAATAAAAAGAAGCAGAGCCGCCATAGTGAATCGTTCAGCATTGGCCCGTATTTTATCTTCGTTGCCTATGCCTTTAGATTGTTTTACCTGCTTAATAAAGTCCGAGGTAACATCGCTGGAGAAGTCGAGTGGATTTTTCATGATTCGAGTTCGTTGAGGAAGAATTGCACTTCAACATTAACCTTTGGCTCTCTGTATCAATTCGATTTCGTAGCCTTCCGGGGCGTCAACAAAGGCGAACGTCGGGCCGCTGGAACTGGTCGTCGGGCCGTCGGAAAATTTCAGGCCGTGTTTCGCAAGATGCTTGGCAAACTCGTCGAGGCTGTCCACCTCGAACGCGAGATGCGTGAGGTCGGGCTGCACTTGCACGGATTCGCTGCCGGGAAAAAAGCAGATTTCAATCTCCTCCTTGCTTTCAGACGCTTTGAGAAAGACCAGTTCCGAGCCGCGCGGCGATTTGTGCCGCTTGATTTCTTCGAGGCCGAGAACGTCGCGGTAAAATTTCACCGTGCGTTCGAGATCGTTCACGCGGTAGCGCGTGTGCAGGAGTTTTGTGACTTTGCTCATGCGCGGAGCATAGCGCAGTGGAAGCCGCGTGCAATTTTTTTGCGGCGCTGGAGTTCAAGCTTTAGCTTGCCAATCGGGAAACAAGCTTGAACTCCAGCGCAGTTTTTAATTTCCCGCCGTGGTTTTTTGAGGCATCATCTGATTTATGGGAAAACGACGAGAAGCGCGCGAGCGCGCGGTGCAATTTTTATTTCAATACGACCTGAACCCGCCGGAAAACTTGGAGCTGGAACTGGCGACGTTCTGGAATTCCCAGCGCGCCGCCGCGATTGAAGATGAAAAAGGCCCGGCGAAATGGGGCGAAGTCACGGAACTGCCGCCGCCCACCGTCGAGGAGGCCGAGATGCGGCTGTTTTCCGAACCGCTCATTCGCGGCGTGCTCCAGCATCGCGACGCGATTGACGAACACATCAAGAAGCATGCGAAAAACTGGGATTTTCACCGCATCGCCGTGGTGGACCGCAACGTCATGCGCCTCGCGATTTATGAAATGTTGCATCGCGAAGACATCCCGCCGGTCGTCAGCATCAACGAGGCGGTGGACATCGCCAAAAAATTTTCCACCGAGGACAGCGGCAAATTCGTGAATGGCATTCTGGATAAGATTCGCAGCGAAATTCTGCGCCCGGCAAGAACCGTTAAATGAAGTTCGCCGACCTCCATCTGCATACGTTTTTTTCCGACGGCACATTCACGCCGGAGGAACTGGTGGAACGCGCGAGCAAACTCGGTCTTGCCGCCATCGCCTTGACTGACCACGACACGGTCGAAGGTTGCGCGCGCGCGGCGGCGGCCTGCGCGGCGGCGAACATGGAATTTATTTCCGGCACCGAACTCACGGCGGAACACGAGGATACCGAAGTTCACATTCTTGCTTATTTCGTGGACACGCAGAACCAGGCTTTGCTCACGCGCATCGCCGGGTTCCAGTCCGTCCGCCAGAACCGCATCCGCGAAATGGTCGCCGCGCTGAACAAGCTCGGCATCCCGCTCAAGGCCGAAGCGGTTTTTGCGCTGGCGAATTGCAAATCACCCGGACGACCGCACGTCGCCCGCGCGCTCGTGAAGGAAAAACTCATCGGCAACCTCGACGAAGCCTTCGAGCGTTATCTTAAAAAAGGCCGCCCCGCGTGGGTTCCCAAAACAAAAATGTCCGCGCTCGAAGCCGTTGAACTCATTCATCAAGCCGGCGGTCTCGCGGTTATGGCGCATCCCGGTTTGAACCGCACGGACGAAATCATTCCCGACCTCGTGGACGCGGGACTCGACGGCATCGAATGTTTTCACACGAAACATTCCACCACGATGGCCGGGCGTTATCTGGAGATCGCCGACAAGTTTCATCTGCTCGTCACCGGCGGCAGCGACTGCCACGGCTTCAGCAAAAACCGCCCGATCATCGGCACAGTGAAACTGCCTTACGAACACGTTGAAAAACTTTACGCCGCCAAGAAATCCGCCGACGAAAAGCGCCGGACGCCCGCTGCAAAATAGTTTTTTCATTTTGCATTTTTAATTTTTCATTCGCACATGGGTTTATTTTCCAAATTCAAAGCCGGCCTGGCCAAGACGCATAGCAAGCTCGTCCACGAAATCAAACGCATCGTCACGCGCTCGCCCAAGCTGACCGGCGAATCCATCGAGGAACTCGAAGCCGTGCTTATCGCCGCTGATCTGGGCATGGCGATGACGGAGCAAATCATCACCGCTGTCAAAAAAGCCTACGAAACACAAGGCGGCGCGGGACTCGATTACCTCGCCATCGCCAGCGCGGAAATCGAGAAAAGCCTTTCCGCGAATAACCCGAAACTCCGCGAAATTCCCGGCGGCATTTGCGTCGTCTCCATCGTTGGCGTCAACGGCACGGGCAAGACCACGACCAGCGCCAAGCTCGCGCATTATTTTCAGGCGCAGAAAAAATCCGTCCTGCTCGCCGCGTGCGACACGTTTCGCGCGGCGGCGATTGAGCAGATCAAATTGTGGGGACAACGCCTCAAAGTCGAAGTCATCGCCGGCAGTTACGGCGCGGACGCGGCTTCCGTGGCGCACGACGCCGTCACCGCTGCACAGGCGCGCAAGGCGGATTTTCTGTTCATTGACACGGCGGGACGATTGCACACGAAGCACAATTTGATGCAGGAATTGCAGAAGCTGCATCGCGTCATCGGCAAGCAGCTTGCGGGCGCACCGCACGAAGTGTTGCTGGTGCTGGACGCGACGACCGGCATGAACGCGCTGAACCAGGCGCGCGAATTCCACAAGGCCGTGCCGCTCACCGGTCTCATCGTGACCAAGCTGGACGGCACAAGCAAAGGCGGCATGGTGGTGGCCATCCAGAAGGAACTCGGCCTGCCCATCAAATTCATCGGCCTCGGCGAGCAGCCGGATGATTTGCAGCCCTTCGACGCGAAACAATTCGCGCAGGCGTTGTTTGAGGAATAAATTAATTCCTTTATGGAAAATAAGTCCGAACAGAAATCGAGTTCGCTTTCTGAGAAAGAAGAAAAGCTGTGGGACTTTTATCTATCGGTTGGGGTGCAGGGCGCAGATGAGCTTCGGAAAGAACTGGGGCTTGATGAATTAAATTTTCGGCGTCTAGCACCGAACCTAAATCGAGAGCCTAAGAAATATTTTCTCTACAGAATTCTCGACGAAATCCAAAAAGCTTCCCTTAAGATCGTTTATTGGAAGGAATATCTTGCGGAGGAAGAACGGGACAAACTACAGAGAATTGATTGCGAAACCATCATCGACGATCAGCAGTTCCGAGCTCGAAAACTTGCTGAAATGCTTGTTGATGCCATTCTCTTTTCGACGACTAACAATCAAGCTCATTTCGGGGATTACTTCTTTCTACACGAACTGGACGAGTGCGCACGGTCGCAGGAGGACCGTTATGAGTTCTTCGGCTTTCATAACAAGAATGCTGAGTGGAACGCGAATTGGCTTTGCGAGGAAATTGGAAATTTGGAAAAGGCGGGACTAGAGCCCAAGAGCCGCTGGTATATCAAAAATGGCGAGGTGCTGAACGAGAAGTGGGGTAAAAAAAGAGTCCCTTTTTCTTCGTTTCGCGACCGTTACAAAAAAATTCTGCCAATAGCTTTACCCAGTGAACTCACCGTTCTCGGGAAATCTTACGTTCATGCCTATAGTGGTATGTCGAAGGATGTGCACTTCACACCTCATGACACTAGTTCAGGGTTCAGAGAAGAAGAAATCCGCGAAGGCGTTGACAGAGTCGGATTACTGGTGCTGGCTCTTATAATCCGCTGCCAACATCTTCTTGGGTGCGTTCCGAAAGGCATCAACAAGCGATACCGCGAGATGCACGATAGCAACACCGGGCCTGCGGAATTAGTGGAGGCTTTGAAGAAAAAGCCAGCCGAAGCTGGAGATATCGTTTGGGTTCAAGGTGATTACGCTGAGGTCTTGAGCGTAACCACGAGCAAATATGGTTATCCTGCTTATCATGTTAAATACATTGAACACTCACCGCTGCCCGAAGTGCTTGAGGACTGGTTTGCTGGTTTTGAAGTCAGGTTAGTGGCGAAAAAGATTCAGATCGAAAAAGCCGCAGATGCGGTAGGTGAAGAGATTGAACAAACGACCGGGCAACGCGAAGATCGAGCCAGGCTTCTGGATTGTGCGAAGCGCGCCGTGATTAAGCTTTCAACTTACCAACGACAACTTCGCCAGCAATCCCCGCAGCCGCTTTCGAAGAGTGCAGGAGATTTGGCGTCAAAACCAAACACGCCACCCAAAGCTGATTGAACACATTCCCTTTCCGTTTGAGCCTTGGTAAATGAGGGGCTACGATGAACCGGATGTCTAATGCCCAATTCATGCGCCTCGCCCTCCGATTCGCCCGGCGCGGCTACGGCGCGACTTCGCGAAATCCCAACGCGGTTGCATCGCCGTCGCTTCCTGTCGCCGCCATCACCTGTTTTCAAAAACAACCCCTTTTGCAGACATCTCTGAATGGGTTCAATCCGTTCACGGCCACGAACGCCAGCGCGGGAAATTTGATTCAACCTCTTTCAGAGTTGATGAAATTATTTGGATGCTGACCCAGCGTAGCCGCTGCCTTGCCGCGCCAAAGCGCAGCGACGGCGAGCGCGTCAACCCTGGGCTGAATGATGGAATCCCGTTGGGATTCTGAAACGTCGCGCCGGTTGCTAAACAATCTTCTCCGCCACCTTGCCGGACAATTTTTTAATTTCCTTTGCCAGCCGTTCCGCCTGCTTTTCCAGTTCCGCATTTTCAATTTCAAGCTGCTTCGCCCGTTCCGCCGCCAGTTCATCCAGCACGCCGGGTTTTTGCCCGGCAAGCTGGCACAGTTCGTAATCGGGACTGGCGCGCAATTGTTTCAGCGATTCGACGACGACCTTGATTTCTGCCGACAACGTCTCGTGCAGCCGCCGCAATTGTGCCAGTTCCACCTGGTCGCCGAAATCCAGGTTCGCCCAGCCTTGCCGCAGGATGAAGCCGTGCGGGTCCTCCGCGATTTCGCGCAGCAATTCGATGTCACCGTTGTCCTTCGCCAGATTGATGGCGGCGGTCAGTTTGTTATACGTCTCTTGTTTTTCCGGCTCGTTGGCAAAACGGTCGGGATGATACAGCTTCACCAGCTTCTTCCAAAGCTGCGTCAACTCCGCTTCCTGCTCGGCGGTTAACCAAGACGAAGCGAGTGCAACGCGGTCTTTTTGTCAACTTATCAAATCGTCCAGGTTCAGAGGCTTGGCCAACACTTGTAGACCTGTTTGGGTCTTGCCTGTCTCAAAAATAATTTTCCAGAAATCGTAGTTCTGTTTGCCGCCAAACACCGGTGAAGAAAGGGAGTGATTTACCCACAAAGGCAAGGCACCTAAGTTCTTAATTAGTTTCCGAATCAATCCCCACAACTCGGTTGGAAATTTGTGCTCGAACAGTTCATCGTCCTCGATGATTTCGCCACGCATTAGGTAATATCGCTTGATTAAGTTGTGAACGTAACGAAGCCAGTTGTAAGCGACCTCCTCACGTGACATTCGTGTTGCCCTAAGATGACCGTCAGGAATGTTTTCCTTATTTCGAATTTTATCTTCGACCTTGTCTGTGCCTAAATCGAAGTCATAGTGATTTTCAAACATCTCCTCTGCGATAATGTTCATTAGTTCGACGAGTTGCTGTTTCTCCAACTCGCGCGGATTCTCACCAACTTCCAGCCGTAAATTCATTGGCGTTAGTAACGGTTCCTTGTGAATGAAGAATGAAAAGAAAGTCTTTTCAATAGTGCTATAGGAAAGAGGCTTTTCCTTTGCTCGGCCACTGAACTCGACGTAGGCTTTGAGCCGATTTTTTGGATGGTGTATTACCCCGACGCGAAGGTCGTCGACAATGTAGCGTCTGATTTCTCGATGTTCACCCTTGAAAAATCCCAGCAGGTCGTGCTCGGAAAAATTCAAATCGTCTTCTTTCCTACTTGTGGCCTTGCGGTATTCATCCACCTTTTCCCAGAAAATTTGGCTGCCCAAGAATCGTTGAGTGGCTTTATCAAACGCAATTTGTCGCAGGGAAGTTCCTGCATTTGTATTGGCCTCGAGCAAGGCCTTCATGTCTGGATTTAGGAAAAGGCGAACCAAAATGTTCTGATTACCCAATAGCATTTGCGATACCGCCTTATGCTGACCATCAAAGACGTGAACTTTGATTTTTCCATTCTTGATTACACCCCACGCCAGACCACTATGCAATTGTGGGCGCCGATCCAGAAATTCTTCCACGAGTCCGCGAAGTCTCGAACCAACGGCACGTGGATTGATTCGCTCATCGTGAAACACGTATTCGATGGGCAACTCCAAAAAAACAGATGTCATCCCCGAAAATTTGTCGTGAAATAACGGAGTGACATGCTTGGCAATCCCCTTTTCTGAAAGCGTATATTCGAAGGTGTCTGCATTAACGACTGCCGTGACTTCGTATTTGCCTCCGCCCGTTTCATTCAGAAAGTCCCCGAGGTTGGGCCGATTTGGGCCGTTGGTGATGTATTTATCCTTTATTTTTTCGTATCGCGCTATGCAGCGAGCAACGCGCAGATCAGCGTCTGATTTGTTGCGGTTATGAAATTCGCAAGTGACTGCATAGTTATTTTCATCATCCTTGCCGCCCTTAGCGCGAGGAATTATGTGGTCTATCTCCAACTTGTCTTTAGTTAAGTCCAGCGGCTCTTCGCCTATAAAACAGATTCCTCCCTGCATTTGATGCAGTTTTGCAATCAGTTGAATCCGGTTATCTGACATGACAATTTTTCAATTAGCCTGCATTAAATTCGTGAAATTTGTGTGACTGATTCTGCGCCTTTGCGTCTCTGCGTTAAAGTTTTATTTTCCTATCTCCGCGCTTTTCCCCTGCGCGCCGAGGCCTTCGAGTTCCGCGAATTTTTTCACCGTCTTTAGCGCCTGCTTGAGCGACGCGCGATTGTATTCCACCACGCTCGGGCGACGCTGGAATTGATCCACCGTCAGGCCGCCACAGGTGTTGCGGTGGCAATTTGAGTGGTGAGTTGTTCAACCTCGGCTTGAAGCCGGCGCATTTCTTCCAGCGGGCTTTCGGCGAGGATGGCAAATTTTTTGGGCTGGCCGGGCAGCAGTTCGCGGCGCAACGCGGCGAGCGCCTCATTCATGTGCTCCAATTGCTCCACGGTTTGGGTGAGAATCAATTCTGTTTTCATAGGCTCAAGCGCAGCATCCCTTTGCTTACACCAGGATTATCCCGCACCCGGCTGAAGAATTCAATGTAAGTTTTGCAGAGCTGGCTGTCCTTTTCGGCGATCACAACATCGAAGCCATAACGCCGGCGCAGCATGGCGCGGGAGACGAACGCGTATTCAGACATGGGCAGGTCGCGCTCGAAATTGTGTCCTGGTCGCAACATCGCCACAAGGTCAACGTCATTGGGTGCGGACTTGGCGGTCACAAAACTGCCATCCACCAGCAACATCTCAAACAACCCGCTTCGTTTCATGTTTTGAAACAGGTCTTCCAACCGGGCAAACAAACGTGAGCGATGGTCGCTCCCCGAAAAAGTCCCGAAATGCTCCCGCAGTTCCGCCAGCGTGCAGTCCCAGATTCCGTGCGGCAGGAAACCATCGTTGTTAAGCGCG
>DMQW01000261.1:0-428 GCA_003455565.1 Limisphaerales bacterium | reverse complement strand
TTCTTGAGCGACGCGCGATTGTATTCCACCACGCTCGTGCGGCGCTGGAATTGATCCACCGTCAAGCCGGCGAAGGACGCGCCCGCGCCGTCGGTCGGCAAAACGTGGCTCGGCCCGGCGACGTAATCGCCCAGCACCGTCGGCGAATAGTTGCCCAGAAAAATCGCGCCCGCCGTCACGATGCCGCCGCTCACCCGACGCGCGTCGCGCGTGATGACTTCGCAATGTTCCGGCGCGAGCTGGTTCGCCAGCGCCACGGCGTCGGCCACCGTCGCCACTTGGATGAGCCAGACGTTGCGGTCGAGCACGCGCTGGATGAATTCGCGTCGCGCCAGCTTGGGCAACTGCTTCGCGATTTCCTTTTCCACGGCCTTGAGAATTTTCGCGGAGTTCGTCACGAGCCAGACGCGTTCGTGGCCGGAGCCGTG
>DMQW01000391.1:5657-5832 GCA_003455565.1 Limisphaerales bacterium | reverse complement strand
CGGAACTGACCGCGCCAACGGCGCTTGGCTGGTTAGGCGTCAACGTGCTCATTCCGTGCGTGATGACAAATAGGCGCACACCAAGCACAAAACGGTGATGGACGCGGCGGCGGTAATAAGCACGATACCATTTCCAGCTCCCTGGGCGGACACGATGAATATGGGAACTGCCAAA
>DMQW01000391.1:5171-5377 GCA_003455565.1 Limisphaerales bacterium | reverse complement strand
CGATGAATATGGGAACTGCCAAAATGGCGATCAAGAGCAATACGACCGGGATTGCGCTCGGTCGGGCGGCATTGAATGTCCAGCCCATCCATTTTGGATGTTTTGGCACGATCACTCTAGGATCTGCCTTGCAATAATAAAAGACGCCCCACTTCCGATTGCGCGGGTCTTTCCAACAAGTTTCGATTTCTTCTCGTGTCATATAT
>DMQW01000391.1:0-4932 GCA_003455565.1 Limisphaerales bacterium | reverse complement strand
ACGTGAACCGCGACAGCGGAACGACCAGCGCCAACGGCGGTTGGCGCGACTTGTTAGGCGGCATCATTTCGGTAACTGCTGAACGCTGCCATCGGCCATCGCTGCAATCTGAAAGCCGTCCGGCATCCGCACACGAATTAAAATAGCCTGTGGGGTGGTGTCACTAACCATCGGATAAATCGTGACATCCATACCATCAAAAACTCGAACATCCTCGGCGGAAATATTTCCGCCAGTGATTAAATCTCGCAGTGTCACGGCAGATGGCAACGGCTGCCCTCGTGAAACGCGGTCTCGTGAAAATACCTGTGCTGCCGCAACGAGCTTGGGGGGATCGTTTTTTAACGCCTCTATTGCCAAAATGAGCTTGGGTGAATCTTTGAATGTCGGCGGTGGCCGCTGCCGCCAGTAGGAAATAATAAGCACACAAACCACAACAGCGGCGACCACCAACGAACCAGCAACAAGAATGAGGCGTCGAGTTTTCATATGCGCTCAATGCAGCCTAACTATGTTTTGTGTTGAATGATTTCAGCCTGTCAGGTTTCACGGTTTCGACTTTATTTCCAGCAAAGGTTTTGTCCACCGGAATGCGCGGAGTTGCGAAGGGAGCGACCGCTATTGCCTGTCTAATTTCCATTATCAGTGCCCCCTGATTAAACCGTGCGCCGGGGAAGTCAACGCTTTTTAATTTTTTAACCCTTGCCCGGTTAAAATTTTTCCCCGATGTAGGGCGTGTGCCAGCGCAAATCCTTTTCCACAACGCCTTTCGTCTTCACCGCGCGCAGGATGTCCGACACCTGGTTCCAATCCAATTGCAGATCGCTCTGGTCCGGCCAGTCTTTTTCCACCGACAAATACCCCTCCGACAAAAACTCCAGGTGCAGTTCCAACCGGCCGTTCTTTTCTTCGGGGATGACGAGGCTGAATTTCTGCAAAGTCTTCGCGAAATCCTTGCCGGAGGTCTTCGACCAGCGCCACAGCACTTCGTCGGTGATGTCCAGCGGCAGTCCGGGGAACTGCACGGCAAACAGCCGGGGATGGGTGACTTTGTCCGGCTCCACATAGGCCTTGTCGCCGACAAAGAGGGCCAGGTCGCCTTTGACGACTTCGTTGACGCCATACAAGGAAGGCCAGATCAGGGTGGTCTTGCCGTCGGTTCCCCGATGCTGAAAGGAAACGCGCGGCAGCGGGGGTTCGTCGAGGAAAGCGCGCTTGGGATGGGACACTTCCTCATAACCGCTGCCCACGGGCGCAACCGATTTGGGCAACTGGCAGCCGGTCAAACCGAGGCAGAGCATGGCCAAGGCAACGCGGGAGATAAAATTATTAAGCAATTTCATGGGCAAAGGGTCAACGCCGGGTCAGTTCCACAAAATTTTTCAGCAGGCAAACCGTGCGCTGGCGTTTTCTGGAACGAGATAGTGTTGGCGAACGGGTTTGCGGTCAAGTTCCTCATCAGCCCGCGTTGTGTGCGGAGCGCGAGTTGTCCCAACTCGCAGCGCGTTCGAACCATCAAGCCGCTGCGGATTGAGGACAATCCGCGCTCCAGCCGAATCACGGGAAATCATTTCAAAAAATCCCGCTGCAACACCGACATCAAGTTATTCACCGCCAGCATCAACTCGCCGTGCCGTTCCGCGTTCATCTCATCGGCCAAATCCACCGGCGCGCTCATCGCCCCGGCGTAGCGATGCGTCAAAGCCATCTGCTCTTCGCGCTGGCCGAGCGAGCGCAACAGCTCGCGCACTTTCTCCGCCTGCTGCTTGGCTTCAGAAATTTTCTTCAATGCCGTGTCCGCCGCCATTTCGCCCGCTTCAACTTTTTTTAACAAACCACATTCAAACGTCCGGCAACGCTTCGGACGGTCGCTGTAAATCCCGCAAAGCTTGCCATCGAAACACGCGCACGGCTGCGCGAACGCCAGCTTCGTCGGAGTTTTTTTCTCAATCGTCAATCCCAGTTTCCTCAACCGCTTCGCGTCATCGCCCGCACGCAACTCCACATCCGCGAACAGCGTGCTGTCACAGCACAAGCCGCAGTTCGGACAGAGTTGGTCAACAGATTCGTTCATCGCCAGAAATGTTTCGGATACTTCCGCGCCAGTTCAGATTTTATTTTCGGATAATGCTCGCGCCAGAAACTCGCCATATCCTGCGTCACTTGAATCGGTTTCATGCCGGGCGTCAAAATGTGAACCGTCACCGGCACGCGACCCATCGCCACTTTCGGCGTCTGGTTCACGTCGTAAAGCTCCTGGATGCGCAGCGAGATGAACGGCGATTTTCCATTTTCATAATTCACCTTCGGCGTGCGGCCGTTCGGCAACATGAGCCGTTCCGGCGCGTGTTTGTCCAGCAACTCGCGTTGCGCGTGCGAGAGCCACGACATCACGACCGGCTTCACTTCGCGATCCTTAATGTCCTTGTAACTCACCGCACCGTGGCAAAGCTGTTCGATGATGGCTTTCTTGTCGTTGTCCGTGATGGCGGGCAATTGCAACTCCGCACAATGCTGACAAAGCAAATTCAACCGCGCCAACCATTGCTCGACGCTGTGATCCCAATTCGGCAAGAGCAATCGTCCCGCGAGAATTTCATCCGCGAGCAAGCGCGCGGCAGCATCGGCGGGCGGCGGGTCAACGCGTTTCGCCGCGAGCGCCAAATCGCGAAAGCGCAATAGTTCAGCGGCCAGAACGCGTTTCTGTTGCGCGTCAAACTGGACGTGTAAATCGGATTTGATGTCGTCGGGAAACAGTTCGCGCAGCCAGTCGGTTTCAATCGCCGTGCCGAGCGAGAGAATCGTATTCACCTCGCGGTCGCGGCCTTCAATCTCGCGGATTTCCGCCGCGACGAACAGCGGGCTGTGTTGCACCACGCTTTCGCGCGCCAGCACGCCGCGACGATTGTGGACGAGTTCGCAGCGCAACGTGCCTTGATCCATCCGCCGCGCCACGCGATCGCTGAAGCCGATGAGAATACACTTCTGCAACGCCTCGTCTTTGATCTCACGCGGTTGCGTGTCGAGTCCCTCGTCCTTGGCGATGCGGAGAAATTGCTCGAACAGCGGCCCGACTTGTTTGGCCGTGACGGCGTGGATGCCGAGCTTGCGACACGCGTCGAGACGAAATTGATTGTTCGCTGCAAAATCCCACGCGCGCATGAGAATCCAGAAATCCGAACTCGCCTTCTCGCCGAACAAATCGTCGCGGGCGGATTCAACTTCCTTGCCGCAATTGCGCAGCAGCAAATCGCGGCCCTGTGTGAGCGCGGCGACGAGACAGGCCTGATGCACGCAGCCGTATTCCTGCGCCGCGAGCAGCATCCGCGAGTAGCGCGGGTGCAACGGAAACGCCAGCATCTTGCGGCCAATCGGGGTGATTTGAAGCATTTGTAGCGGCGCTCTGTGAGCGTCGCCATTTGACTGGGCGGTATCGCTCCGGCGGTCACAGACCGCCGCTACAGCTTTCAACGCGCCCAAGTCCGCCAGCAATTCCTCCGCGTGGGTCAGCGAAATCTCATCCGGCTTTTCCAGCCAGCGGAATTTCCGCAAATCATCCACGTCTGCCGCCTTCAACGTCAGCACGACTTCCGAGAGATCAAGCCGTTTGATTTCCGGCATTTCGTGCGGCGCGCGTTCGTCGTGTTCCGAACGCGACCAGAGACGAATACATTTTCCCGGCGCAGTTCGTCCGGCGCGACCGGTGCGCTGGTCGGCGTTCGCTTGTGAAATTTTTTCGAGCAGCAAAGTGTTGATGCCGCGATTTGCGTCGTAACGGGCGATGCGCGCAAGGCCGGAATCAATAACCAATCGCACGCCGTCAATCGTGATGCTCGTCTCCGCGACGTTCGTGGCCACGACGACTTTCGGTTGTTCATAGCGCGCGACGGCGGCGTCCTGATCGCGTGGCGGCAACTCGCCGTGCAGCGGTAAAATGATGTAGCCCTTTGACTCGGACGTGTGACGGATGGTTTCAATGGTCTGCGAAATTTCAAATCCGCCGGGCATGAAAATCAGCACGTCGCCTTGGCCGCCGTTGTGAACAAAATTTCTGAAAACGTCCGCTGCGAGTTCCCAGACCGTCGGCCCGTTCGCGCCAAACCGGTGGGGCAGGTAATCAATTTCCACCGGAAACATGCGGCCTTCGGACGCGAGAACGGAGCAACGAAATTTATTTGTAGCAGCCGACGTGAGTCGGCTCTGATTGTTTTCCGTGGAAGAATGAGCCGACTCACGTCCGCTGCTACATTGGTTCAGATACTTTTCCAGTTCGCCCGCGTTCAGCGTCGCGGACATCACGGCGAGCAGCAGGTCGGGGCGATGTTGCTCCTGCTGGTCGAGCGCTTGGGCGAGCGTAATGTCGCCGTAAAGATGCCGCTCGTGAAATTCGTCGAAGAGAATCGCCGAGACGCCGCGCAACTGCGGGTCGTTGATCATCTGCCGCAACAAAATACCCTCGGTGACAAAACGGATTTTTGTCTTCGCCGAAGTGACATTCTCAAAGCGGATTTGGTAGCCGACTTCCTCGCCAAGTTTGACGCCGAGTTCCGACGCGACACGTTTGGCGAGCAATCGCGTCGCGAGCCGGCGCGGCTGAAGCACCACGACTTGTCCGTCGCCGAGCAAGCCATGTTTCAAAAGCATCTGCGGCACCTGCGTGGATTTGCCGGAGCCGGTGGGCGCGGATAAAATCAAACGACGATCATTTTTCAAACGCGAAATAATTTCACGTTCGATCTCATAAATGGGCAGACGGTCAGTCATCAGGGCGCGCATGATAACGGTTTGGGAACGGAGAGAAAAATAAAACGGTTGGGAGGCGAATTGCGGTGGTAGCAGCGGACGTGAGTCCGCTCTAATTTTCAAATCGTTCGCTGGAAATAATGAGCGGGCTCACGCCCGCTGCTAACTTAAGACGATTTCAATTGTTCG
>DMQW01000047.1:5559-5820 GCA_003455565.1 Limisphaerales bacterium | reverse complement strand
CGCCCGATGGGCGCGTGCTCGACACGGTCTCTTTGCATTTGAAAATTAGCGGTTTTCTGGTGAGACCCGTAGCAAAGCTACGCAAAATAATGTTTGTTAAATATGTTTGCTGATCGTTTTGATTTTTCCAACGCGGTGAGACTACGCCCGACGCGGCGCGGTGACAATGTTGGATTTGCCCTCAACCAGCCGATTCCGAAGAACACGGTGGACTTGCGTTACGGCGTGAGCATCACCAATTCGTGCATCGGCTGGGAAACC
>DMQW01000047.1:0-5271 GCA_003455565.1 Limisphaerales bacterium | reverse complement strand
ATTCGTGCATCGGCTGGGAAACCACCGATGCGGATGCTGCGGTCAGGCTACACGACGCTGAAGAAATCGCATTGACGTTTGGCATGGTTTGCGGCACAAAACGCGCGTCCATTGCCACCCACAACAAAAAATCATGAACAACTCTAAAACTTGTCCCAAGATTGGATTAACCACGGCCTGTTTTTTGTCGATTGCCGTCACTTCAGCAGTGGCCGGTGGTTTTGATCTTCCCGATCAAGATGCTTTCGCCGTGGCGCGCGGTCTGGCGGTGGTGGCCACGGCGGACAATCCTTCGGCCATTTTTTACAACCCAGCAGGCCTGACGCAACTGACGGGCAACCATCTTGAGGCGGGGTTTTATGGCATTTACCTTGACCCGCAATTCACACCTCCCGGCGGCGGCAACACGTTTCACAATCAAGACCCGTTCGGCGGAATCCCGCAGTTGTATTATGCCCATGGCAATGAAAAGCAGACGTTTTCCTACGGGCTGGGCATTTATGCGCCATCGGGATTGGGTGCGCGATGGCAGGACAACACCGGATTCAGGACGCTAGGCACGCAGGGATCACTCGAGCAATTTGCCATCAATCCGGTGGTGGCATTCAAGTTGTTGGATACGCTGTCCATCGGCGCGGGATTGTCGGCCAATTATGCGAACCTCGATTTGCGGCAGGGAATTCTCTGGCCGGGCCAGCCGTATGACCAGTTCCGCTTTCAAGGCGAGGGATGGGGGTTGGCGGGCAATGTGGGCTTGTTGTGGCAGCCCGTGGAAAAACTTTCTTTTGGTGCGTCGCTTCATACCGGCATGAAAATAAATCTGGAGGGCTATACCTCGGCCTACAACAACGTGGCCATTCCAGCCTACAACTATCCGGCGTTTGCAACGAGCACCAGCGCGAAGGCGGACTTTCAATTCCCGTTGAAGGCGGAAGCCGGCGTGTCTTACCGTCCCACGCCGAAGTGGAACTTGGAGTTTGACGTGGATTACACGGACTGGAACAGCATGGGCACGGTCACCATCCAGCAGGCGCACGCCTTTCCGCCGTTGTTTCCGCAAAATATCCCGCTGTCGCTGCAATGGGAGTCAAGCATGTATTACGAACTGGGTGCGACGCGCTATTTCGACAACGGCTGGCATGTGAGCGGCGGCTATATTTTCAACCAAAACGCCGTGCCGTCCGCCCACTACAACACCGTGGTCGCGGATGAAGACCGGCATTTTTTCAGTCTGGGAGTGGGACGCAAAGGCAAACAGTTTGATTTTGACGTGGCCTATCAATTTGGCTTCGGCCCCGACCGGACGGTGAGCGGCAGCGCGCCAGCGGCCAGCGGCCAGACCGCCGACGGCACTTACGGTTTTATCAGCCACGCGATTGCGGTGTCGGTGGACTGGCATTTTTGAACGCACCACCAGCAGATGACGGGGCAGCAATAATTCCTTTGTATTGACGAAGGAAATGTTTCATGTTTCTCGACGATGAACCATCTGTTAAATGGCAATGGCAACGGAACAAGTTCGCTGGCCGGCAAGCCCAAGCCCGAGTTGACGCCAGTGCAAGTTGGCGCAACGCTGTCTGAAATCAACGGGATTCAGGTCACCTTCCAAACCGACGCCGGGATTGTCCAGCGCGGAACAGCGGTTCGCGTGGGACTTCATGATTTGGTTTTTGAATTGTTTAGCGCCGACACAGTGCCGCGTTTCTCGGAATCCCTCAATGATTTTCAAGTGGTCAGTCAGGAAGGAACGCTTTATGCCGGACGGGCCGTGGTCAACAATCTCGTAAACGATGGCATCCGCCTCACTTATGAAGTCAGCCTTGATGAATGTGCGTGGTCGGATTTTTGCTTTGCCGTTAGCGGGCTTGGCCGGAAGTCCGCCCATGCCAAGTTCAGCCATTTTCTGCGGGATTGGCAGAAGGTTTATGCGGTCAACCATGATTACAAGGTCGCCATTGCCGATTTACAGACTTTCATGTCGCATTTGCGTTTGTGGTTGCATCGGGCGGAACTCAAGATCAGCCGCGAATCTCAATGCGACCATGAACGCATCGCCGATGAAACCGCCTTGGAATTACGCGTCCCGGTCATTACCGCACTGAACAGCCTCTATGAGCGCTTCGAGGTTGTATCGCAGAAAATAGGATCGGATTTGCTGGCCGTTCATCGGGCCTATGGCCGGCAGCAACTGCATCCGCTTGTCCTTGGCTCCCTGTTCCTACATCGCACCTATACCAAGCCTTTGGGATATGCGGGCGACCATGAGATGATGAGCATGATTGTCCGCAATGGCCTAGAAGGGAAATCCATCTTTGCCAAACTCATCAACGCGCATCTGCTGGACCAGCCCCCGTGTCGCGCCGTCCGAAACCGAGTGGGTTATCTGAATGCCAGAATCATTGAAGAAGCCGGGCGAATGGCATTGCACCATGCCGGTGTAAATGTTTTCTGCGTGGCCTGCGGCCCGGCTTGGGAAGCGGTGAATTTCGTGACCGATCATCCCTTGGCGGATCAAGCTCGGTTTGAACTGTTGGATTTCAACGAGGAAACCCTCCGCCTCACCGGGGGGAAAATTGGCCACGCCATTCAAAAACACCACCGGCAAACCCGGGTGAAAACGGTCAAAAATTCGGTTCAAAACCTGCTTCGCAACAAGGGGAAAAGGGCCGGGGAATTCGACTTGATTTATTGTTCCGGACTTTACGATTACTTGAGCGATTCGGTGTGTTTGGCGCTTAACAACCAGTTGTATGAAATGCTGGCTCCCGGTGGCCTGCTGGTAGTCGGCAATTTTGCCACCGGCACCCCGGGACGAAACCTGATGGAACATCTGATGGATTGGTTTCTCATTTACAGGAATCACCGCGAAATGCTGGCCTTGGCACCGGAGCGGGCCGGCTTGGATAACTGCCGGGTGCGCTCCGAGTCTGCCGCCGCCAACCTGTTTTTGGAAGCGCGCAAACCCCGATGAACGCATCCGAATTCCAGCGGGAATTTGAAGATCAAAACCGGCGGGATTTTATCGCCGCCGCGACCCTTGGAACAGCCGTCTGCATTCCCCTCAACCTGCTTTGCCTGATCATGGATCACTACATGTATCCAGAAAAGGCGGCGCTTTTCTTCAAGGCCCGGCTTATTAGTGTCCTAGTGACCGGCCTGGGCTGGCTTTGGTTCAAAACTAAATTAGGCCGCGCCTATCCACGATTTGAAGTCATGTGGTTTTTAAGCCCGCAGGTGATGATCCTGTGGATGATTTACGCCGCCGACGATCAGTTTGGAATTTATTATGCCGGCTTGAATATTGTTCTTCTGGGCATGGGGCTGCTTTCCCCCTGGGCCTATGGTCAAAACTTGGTGGCCTGCGTTTTTACGCTTTGCGTGTATCTGGTTATTTCCTTCGAGGCGGAACATCCGCAACCAGCGAAATACATCTTGAACAACCTGACCTTCCTTTTTTTGACGGCGGTGCTGGTGGTCAGTGGCAGCGTAGCCAGCGCCCGCCAACGCTACCGCGAGTTTGCGCTGCGTTACGAACTGGACAAAAATAAAAACGAACTCGAAATTACCAATCGCAACTTGGAGGGCTTCAACACCAAGCTCGCCGAACAAAACATCGCCCTCAACCGGGCGAACCGGGAAATCAAGGAGGCCGAGGCCCAACTCGTCCAGGCTGAAAAAATGTCCTCCCTCGGCCGCTTCAGCGCCGGCCTCATGCACGACATTCTCAACCCGTTGAACTATTCCAAAACCGGCCTGTTCACGCTCCATAAAAAAAGCCGCAATCTGCCCCCGGAAATGCGCGCGGAATTTGACCCGATTCTCACCGACATCCAGGACGGGGTCGATCGCGTGCAGGAAATCGTCCAGCGCCTCCGCAACTTCACCCATCCCGGCGAGCAGGCGGCGGAGGCCATTGATTTGACCGCCATTCTCAATGACGCCCGGCGCTTTGTTTCCGGAGGACTGAATGACAAAAATATTTCTCTGGAACTGAACATCCCGTCCAAGCAAAAGGTTTGGATCGGCCGGAACGACTTTTCGGTGGTGCTGATCAACCTGCTGGAAAATTCGATTGATGCACTGGAAGGCAAACAATTCGACTTGGAGGAGAAACCGACCATCGCGGTCACCAGCCGTTCCGAAGGCAACCGCACGGTGATTGCCATCCGCGACAATGGTCCGGGCATTGACCCGAAAATCATCGCGAAAATTTTCGATCCATTTTTCACCACCAAAGACGTGGGCAAAGGCACCGGACTGGGCTTGAGCATCTGCTTCGGCATGATCCGCGGCTATGGTGGCACCATTTCTGTCGCCAGCGAACCGGGAAAATTCTCCGAGTTCACTCTCGACCTGCCCGCCACCGCCGAAGCCGCCGCCCAAACCAAACTTTCCCATGCCGAACCCATACGACTATAAAAAATTCGCCATTCTCTATGTGGATGACGAGGAAAAATCGCTGGTGAATTTCGCCCGCGCCTTCGGGGATGATTTTCGCATCCTCACCGCCAGCAATGCCCAAGCCGGTCTGCAGCTCATCGAGCTTCACGGCGAAGACCTCGCGCTCCTGATGACCGACCAGCGGATGCCCGGCAAAAAAGGTGTCTGGCTCCTCGAACGCGCCCGCCAGCTCCGCCCGAATGTTTTGCGGATGCTCGTCACCGCGTTCGCCGACATGGATGCCGCCATCGCCGCCGTCAACAGCGGTGCGATCTACAAATACGTCACCAAGCCGTGGAACCCGGCGCAACTCGAACTCACGCTGCGGCGGGGCCTGGAATTTTTCATGGTGCAGAGCGAACGCGACCAGTTGCTCCGCGAAAAAATGTCCGTGCTGCGCAACATGATGATTGCCGACCGCATCGTCAGCCTCGGCCTGCTCGCCGCCGGCTTGAGTCATCACATCCGCAATTCGATGGTCGCGGTGAAAATATTTCTCGAACTTGCGCCCCTGAAGATGGCCGAGGAAAAAATGAGCGCCGACGGCCTGCGCGACCCTGATTTCTGGAACGAGTATCATCACAACGTCCAGGGACAAATTGAAAAAATCAATCACCTGCTCACTGACCTCCGCACCGCTGCCGACCAAAAACCCGGCGATCCGTTCGGCGATGAAATCCAGTTGCAGCCGGCCATCGCCGCCATCCTGGCCAAGTTGCGCGAACCGCTGGCGGCGCGGCGGATTGAAGTTGAAAACCAGATTCCCGATTCGCTCCCGCCGCTGCGCGTGGATCAGCCAAAGTTTGAACGGCTCGTTGAATTGCTGCTCAA
>DMQW01000178.1 GCA_003455565.1 Limisphaerales bacterium | reverse complement strand
AGGCTGTCGTATATGGAGCTGCGGTTGTCGTGGATGAAGTCGGTGGAAACCAGTTCTTCAGCGGTCACGCCGAGGATGCCCTTGAGATACGTCGTGCTGGCTTTCTTCAACGCGGCATCAATCTCCTCGATGCTCGTGTCTTTCACGGTGCGGATGGTCAGATCAACCACCGACACGTCCGCCGTCGGAATGCGGAACGCCATGCCGGTGAGCTTGCCCTTGGTTACTGGCAGCACTTCGCCGACCGCTTTCGCCGCGCCGGTGGTGGAAGGAATGATGTTGATGGACGCCGCCCGGCCACCGCGCCAATCTTTCTTGGACGGACCGTCCACGGTTTTCTGCGTGGCGGTGAAAGAGTGGATCGTCGTCATCAAACCGGTTTCAATGCCGAAACCTTCTTTCAACAAAACGTGAACGAGCGGCGCGAGGCAGTTCGTCGTGCAGCTTGCGTTGCTGATGATCGCGTGCTTCGCGGAATCGTATTCGCCCTCGTTGACGCCCATCACAATCGTCTTCACGTCGCCTTTGCCGGGCGCGGAGATGATGACTTTCTTGGCGCCGGCGGTGAGATGCGCCTTGGCTTTTTCGCTGTCGGTGAAGAGGCCGGTGGATTCGATGACGATGTCCACGCCGAGCGCCTTCCACGGCAACGTGGCGAGATCTTTCACCGCGCCGATACATTTGACCTTGTGGCCGTTGACCACGATGATGTCGGCTTCTCCGAGCGCCGGGCTGCTCTTTTCCGTGGTGACGGTGTGTTTGAACTTGCCGTGGACGGAATCGTATTTGATCTGGTAGGCGAAATAATCCGCGTCGGGCGAAACGTCCACGACCGCGACGACATCAATCGTCTGGCCGAGCAAGCCTTGATCACAGAGCGCCTGAAACACCATCCGGCCGATCCGGCCGAATCCATTGATTGCAACTTTTACTGCCATAGTTTTATTTTTAATGAATTTAATCCTAAATTGAACGTGCATTTTAGCCACGAACGCCGCAGCGTCAACGAAGAATTCAGGAAGTAACTTGCCAAACGCCAGCCGTTTTTAGCCGTAACATCCCATCGTAGCAGCGGACGTGAGTCTGCTCATTCCCCTGCCCGCACCGTTCAGTTTGAGCCGACTCACATCGGCTGCTACTTCAAACAAATTCACCTTCATTGACGCTGGCGGCTGGCGGCGGTAACTTTTCAGCATGATTGATGTCGCAGAAATGCAGCCGCGCGCGGCGATGACGAAAAAAAAGTTCGAGCCGCTGGCGAAGGAAATTTATACGCTCAAGAAACATCTCAACGCCGTCATCCTCGCGCATAATTATCAGGTGCCGGAGATTCAGGACGTGGCGGATTTCGTGGGCGATTCGCTCGGCCTCGCGCAGCAGGCGGCGAAGACGAGCGCGGATGTCATCGTGTTCTGCGGCGTGCATTTTATGGCGGAGACGGCGAAGATTTTGAACCCGGACAAAATCGTGGTGCTGCCGGACAAGGATGCCGGTTGCTCGCTGGAAGAAAGCTGTCCGGCGGAAAAACTGGCGGCGCTTCAGGCGACGAACCCGAATTTCTGGACGATTGCCTACATCAATTGCAGCGCGGCGGTGAAGGCGTTGTGCGACGTGATTTGCACGAGCGGCAACGCGGAAAAAATTGTCAACGCCGCGCCGAAAGATCGCGATCTTCTTTTCGTGCCGGACGAAAATCTGGGCCAGTGGGTGATGGAACAGACGGGTCGCCCGATGACGTTGTGGAAAGGCAATTGTTACGCGCACATCGAGTTTCAGCGCGAGCAAGTGTTGCAGGCGAAGCGGCAATTTCCCGACGCGAAGATCGTGGTTCACCCGGAAAGTCTGCGCGAGGTGCGCGAGCTGGCGGACGCGGTCTGCTCGACGGAGAAGATGATCACGTTCTGCAAGACGAGTCCGGCAAAGCAATTTGTCATCGTGACGGAGTCCGGTATCATCCACCGGATGCAGAAGGAATGTCCGGGCAAGGAATTTCTCTGCGCCCCGACGGTGGACGTGATGCGCGCGCCGACGGATCCCTGCCATTGCAGCGAGTGCAAATTCATGAAGATGAACACGCTTGAAAAAGTCCGCGACTGCATGAAAAATCTCGCGCCGCGCGTGGAGCTGCCGCCGGAAATAATCAAGCGCGCGCGGCTGCCGATTGAGCGGATGCTGGAGATTTCGGCCAAGCCGATTGAGAACGCGGGCTGATTATGCGCAATGAAGCTTTGCCTCGTCATCGCCATGGCCATTCTTCCGTCAGGGGGATTTAACGCAACGCGCCAATTTCGTAATTTAACTTGGCCTGTTGAATGAGAACATTGTAACGCGCGTTGGTGTTGGCGATTTGCGCCGAAGTCAGGCTCAACTGCGCCTGGCTCAATTCCACGATGGAACTGCTGCCGATTTTGTAACGTGCCTCGGCCAGATCGTAAGCCTCGGCGGCATTGCGGACCAACTGTTCCGTGGTGTGAAGCTGTTCCAGCGCGTTGTTCACATTCAACCAGGCAATGTGGACATCGCGCACGATGTTGTCTTCCAACACGCGCACGAGTTCGTTGTCCGATTGCGCTTTCAATTCAGCTTCGTGCTGGCGCGCCGTATAAAGTCCGCCTGCAAACAACGGCAGGCTCAATTGAATGCCGCCCACCTCGTAATTGTCCGGCAAATGCGCGTCGTGGGAAGGCGAGTCGCCGATCATGCCGACGGCGGAGATGAGCGGCAACCGTGCATCGCGTTGCGATTTTGCAAACCTCAATGCGGCATCGTGTTCATTGCGCAGACTCAACAATTCGGGACGTTCTGCCAAAGCGGTTTCGACCAGTTGTGAAATGGCGTTCGTGTTGGAAAATACGGATGGCGATGAATCAGTGAGTTGGAATGTTCGCGGTTCACGATAGCCTAACGCCGTTGAAAGTAAAGTCATCGCATCGTCCGCATTGTTCTGCGCTTTTTGCAGCAGCAATCGGCCTTCTTCCAGGGCAACGCGCGCAAAACTCACATCCAATTCTGATTTGAGCTTGTTGGACGCGAGCAGGCTCACCTGATCGAGCAGCAGTTGCCGGGTGTCCACGGTTTGCTGCGCGACATGCAGAACTGCATGGGCTTCTAACGTGCTGAAGTAACTGACGTTCACCAGCAACAAGACCTGTTCACGCGTGGCGTTGGCGTTTTGCATTTCGGCCTGCGCCTGAAGTTTGGAACTGGCGGTGAGGTTGGCCGTGCGCCCAAAATCGGTGATGAGCTGGCTGACGGCCAAACCACCGGCCAGGCGATCATAAATGCTCGGATTATTCAAGCCGCCGGCCAAGATGCGTGCGTCCTCGTTTTCCGCGCCCACGGCGTTCGCGTAAAGATTCACGTTCGGAAAAAATCCGGCGCGGGTTTCTTTCACCACTTCCTGTGCAGCGAGCGCGCGGTAATTGGCGGCGGCGATTTGGGGATGATGTTGCAACGCTAATTTCTGCACATCCGCCAGCGTCAACACGCTGGAAACGCTTGTATTCGTTTGAGCGAGGCCGCGTGATTCCAAAGCCAGGGAAAGAATTATCAACGAACAAAGTATGTTTTTCATTTTTCAGTCAGGGATTTTTCGGATGCCATTTCAGTTTTTGAAGATGGCGTTTTCTGTTTGCCATAAACCAGCAGATAGGCTGCCGGCACGATGAAAATTGTCAGCACGAACGAGGTTGTCAGTCCGCCAATGATGGCCAGCGCCAGCGGTGCGTAAGCCTCGCTGCCGGTGCCGAGTTTTGCCGCCATCGGCAGC
>DMQW01000345.1:1510-6199 GCA_003455565.1 Limisphaerales bacterium | reverse complement strand
GGGAGCGCACGCGCCTCGCGTGCTGCCAACGACGCCCTCGTCGTTGGCTTCGTGCGATAACATTTGATTTCGATTCGTTTATGCAACCGCGCTCTAGTTCGGCGCGGGGGCGCGCCGAACCGCACGCGAGGCGCGTGCGCTCCCCATTCCCATGAAAACTAAAATTCTGATCGTCGAGGATGACCCGCATATTTTGCTGGGGCTGGAGGAAGTCTTGAAAAGCGAAGGCTACGAAACCGCCTCGTGCAATCGCGGCGATGAAGCCGTTGCTGCCGTCGCCAAGTTTCAGCCGGTGCTCATCGTGCTGGACGTGATGCTGCCCGGCGCGAGCGGCTACGACATCTGCAAACAACTTCGCGCCAAGAAAATTTCCACGTCCATCCTCATGCTCACGGCCAAGGGTCAGGAGATTGACAAGGTCGTCGGCCTTGACCTCGGCGCGGATGATTATGTGACGAAACCCTTCGGCGTGCGCGAATTGCTCGCGCGCATCCAGGCCTTGCTGCGCCGGACGGTGACCGTCACCGATAAGCCCGAATCCGATGCCATTTTTCAGATTGGTTCAGCGACGATTGATCCAAAAACCTTTCAAGTGAAACGCGGCAAGACGGTGGAAGAACTCACGGCCAAAGAACTGAAGCTGCTGCAAGTTTTCCACGCGCACGCGGGCGAGGTTTTGTCGCGCGACAAATTGCTGAACGAAGTCTGGGGCTACAATTATTACGGCACGACGCGCACGCTGGATCAGGTCATCGTGCAGCTCCGCAAAAAACTCGGCGACAACGGCGGTGAATCCAGACATCTGCTCACCATCCACGGCGTCGGCTACAAACTGGTTGCGTGATGGGGTAAAGAATTTAACCGCCAAGACGTGATGAGAACGCGCAGCAAATGCGACGCACACGCCAGTTCCCCAATTCAATCAACGTAAAACCCGTCGGCGACTGGTGACGATTGGTTCTTGCAGGGACGAGATGGGCCGGTATCGGCTGGTGGTTTGCATTCATAATCAGGGTTACGATTGCAAGTCTTACACACGCCAGCCAGTCCAGCCATAGAATGTTTGTCCTATGAACCAGGGATTTTTCCCCGGCCACGCAGAATAATTCCGTGCTCGGCCGCCCAATTCAAGACGGTCGCCCGGCCCTGGATTTATTCAGCGAGCCACCGGTTTCAACTCGAGATGGCGCAGACGGAACAGTTCGCCGCCATTGATTTTGGTCGCCGCCACTTTCATTTCAAAACTGCCGGGCGCCAGCGAAACGCGTCCCAGCGAGCCGGTCTGGTTCGTGCCGGATTTTACTTCGCCCTTCAAAGTTTGCGAGCCGAAGCTCACCGCGAACGCGCCGCCGTCCGAACCTTCCGGCGCGGTGTAATTTGCAGCGACTTCATACGTCGCGGCTTTTTCCAGACGCACCGACCAAGTGACAGATTGATTTTCCTTTGTCCAGTTCATCACCACGTCATCCGTTTTTTTGCCGGGGCCAAATTTTAGTCCGCCGTGCAACTCGCCGTCGAACGCGCGCAACGTCTCGCTGGGAAATTCCGGTTGCAGCAGACGGTTCGTGTCCGCCTGAATGTCGCCAACACATTCAAGCGCTATGATGGAATCAACTTTGTCCGGTGCTTTCGTCGGAATATCAATGATCACATCCAGCGGGTTCAAACGAGCTGTTTTCAAATATAACGATGATATGTCCAAATTAATCCCCATCACTAACTTGGATAAAATAAATGCTCGTGTTGGGTTTGCTTTCAATCCGCCGACAATCAGTTTTCCGTTTGTCGGCCAGTTGAAAACATGCAGATAAAGCATATTGCTCTTGCGCGTGGATTCGCCCCACGTCTGCACCGGCAACGGCGTGCGCGTCGTGCCACGGATGGATTCGCCGTTCACTTTCCACCAGTCGACGATGCCTTTCAAAATCACCACATCCTTCGAGTCAATGTTGCCGTCGCCCATCGGCCCGATGTTCAGCAAAAGATTTCCGCCACGCGCCGCCGACTTGGCCAGCAGTTGGATGAAATGCGACGGCGGCTTGTGCGACGTGTCGAATTTGTTCCAGCCGTAGGATTCGTCCGTCGTCGGGATGCCTTCCCAATCGCCGCTGTGCGGCGGAAAATTCGCCGGACGATCCGTCGTGTCGGCGTAATCGCCCCAGCCGGACACGAGCCGTCCGCTGATGACGACGTGTTGATCCATTTCGCGAATCGCTTTCATAATGCGAAGGTTTTCGGATGGCGGCAGCTTGCCCGCCGTGTCGAACCACAAGATGTCCGGGTGATAAAGTTTTATGAGTTCGCGGATTTGCGGAATGGATTTTCCGTCCACATATTTTCGCGCCGACGCCATGAACTCCGGCTTCGTCTCCCACCAGTTTTTTCCGCCGATGAGCTTGTCACCGCCGGGATTTTTGTAATCCCAATCGTTCCCCGGCGCGTTGGAGTTGCCCCAATCGAATGCCTGCGAATAATAAAAGCCAAATTTGATTCCTTGTTTGTCACATGCCGCGCGCAAATCCTTCATCGGGTCGTGATGCCACGGCGTCGCGTCCATGATGTTGTAATCATTCACCTTCGTCGGCCACATCGCAAAACCGTCGTGATGTTTGGACGTGATGACGATGTATTTCATGCCCGCCTGCTTCGCGAGACTGACTCATGCATTGGCATTAAAATTGGTCGGATTAAAATTTCCCGCAACCTCCTGGCGATATTCTGGAATCGGAATTTTCAAAACGCGCTGGATGTGTTCCGCATAACCGCCGCCTTTGCGACCTTCAAACTCGTTGCCCAGACCGGAATAAACGCCCCAGTGGATGAACATTCCGAACCGCGCATCGCGGAACCAGGCGAGGCGCTCGTCGAGATTCGTCCGCGTATCGCGCCACCACTGGACTTCGGGGCTGTCCTTGGCGGGCAGGCTGTATTCATCGGCCACCGCCGCGCCGCCGCCCGCCACCAGCGCGGTCGCGAGCAACAATGGCTGGAACCACCGGGAGGAAACGCGGGGAATGGTCGTGGTCAGTTCAGTTGACTTGCAGCGGGCCTTTGAGTTTCAGAACAATCGTCGAGGAGATTTTGTCCGGCGCATTTTTCGGAACGGACAGCGTCACACCGTCCGCGCCGTTCGCGGCGGACAAATTCTTGTGGAACCCGAAAAAGTTCGGCTTCAGGAGATACGCTTTGGCGATTTCGCTTTTCAGGCCGGGCACGACGAGCTTGCCGTCCTTCGGCCAGTCGAAAACGTGCAGGTAAAGCGTCGCGCCGTCGTCCGTGACTTTCTTGGTGCAACGTCCCCAGACGAGATGTTCAAACGGACTGGCAGTCGTGCCGTAGATCGCTTCGCCGTTCACTTTCATCCATGCACCTACTGCTTGCAGGCGCTCCACGGATGGTCCGGGAATCAAACCTTCGCTGGTCGGCCCGACGTTGAGCAAATAATTTCCGCCCTTGCTGGCGATGTCCACGAGATTGCGGATGAGCGTCTCGGTGGGTTTCCAGTTGTTGTCATACGAGCGGAAGCCCCAGGTTTTGTTCATCGTCATGCAGGCTTCCCAATCCTTGCCGGGAATGCCGGTGGCGGGAATGGTCTGCTCCGGCGTGGAGAAATCGCCGGTGGCCTTCTTGGAATCGAGCCGGTTGTTGACGACCATGTCCGGCTGCAGCTTGAGCAGCGGCAGGATTTTGGCCACGCGCTCGCTGTTCATGCCCACCGGCGTGTCGAACCACAACTCGGCCACCGGGCCGTAATTGGAAAGAATCTCCTTCAACTGCGGCACGACCACCTTGTCAATGTAATCGTCCATGCTGCCCGTCTGCGCGGCGTCCCAGTGGTTCTGCTTGTCCACCACCGGCTGCCCGGTCTTGCTGCCCGCCGCGCCGCCGCCGGGATGGTTCCAGTCCTGCGCCTGCGAATAATAAAAGCCAAGTTTGATGCCGGCCTTCTTGCAAGCAACGGCCAACTCCGCGAGCGGATCACGCTTGAACGGCGTCGCGTCATAAATGTTGAACGGATCGGCCTGCGAATGAAACATCGCGAATCCGTCGTGATGCTTGGAAGTGATGACGATATATTTCATGCCTGCGTTCTTCGCGATTTTCACCCACTCGTCGGCGTTGAACTTGACCGGGTTGAACTGCGTCGCAAATTTCTGGTAGTCGGCGAGCGGAATCCGGCCACGGTTCATGATCCATTCCGCGCCGCTGGCCGTCACGTTGGTGCCGTTCCAAACGCCGGCGGGCACGGAGTAAACTCCCCAGTGAATAAACATCCCGAACCGCGCCACGCGCCACCATTGCATCCGCGCGTCGTGCGACGCGCCGAAATCGCGGTTCCAGGCCTGCCAGTCGGGATTGTTCGTCTCCGGCTTGGCGGAATAGGTGAACGACGGCGCCGATTCGTTCGTGGTGGCGGCGGGCGCGCTCGTGATCAAAAGCGAAACGCCGAGCATAGCCAGCGACAAGCGGAACAAAGAAGTGAGGTGGTTTTTCATAAAGGTGTTTGCTAAAGTCAATGGTGATGGCACCGCGCACATGGTCAAGGTTTCCTGACCTGAACGTTTGTTCAATGGCTGCCGTGCGCAGCCGTCTTTAACTTGGTGCAGTTCACCGCATGAAAAATCGTCGCGCAAAAATTTCGCTTTTATTGTCCGTGTTATTTTTTTCCATTGCGACAACCTTGCCGGC
>DMQW01000345.1:0-1279 GCA_003455565.1 Limisphaerales bacterium | reverse complement strand
TTAATGTCGCCGCAATTGACCGCGAACGCATTCTCAAGGCCGCCGCCGACGCGCTGAAACAGGAGCCGATCACAATCACAAAATTCCGCGCGCAGTTGAGCGATGGCGGCCCGAATGATTTTTATTCCAACGGCGATTACTGGTGGCCGAATCCAAACACGACGAACGGCCTGCCTTACGTCCAGCGCGACGGCCAGACGAATCCGGAAAACTTCACCGCGCACCGGCAGGCTGTCCGGCAGTTGAGCGACGCCGTCGCCGCGCTCGGTGCGGCCTACAAAATCACCGGCGACGATCGGTTCGCAAAAAAATCCGCCGGGTTGCTGCGTGTGTTTTTTCTCGACGGAAAAACGCGGATGAATCCCAGTCTGCAATATGCGCAGGCCATTCCAGGCGTTTCGCGCGGTCGTGGCGTCGGCATCATTGACACGTTGCACATCGTGGAGATTCCGAAAGCCATTGAGGCGATGAGAAAATCGCCCGCGTTTCCGCCGGAAATTTTGAACGGATTGAAACAATGGTTTGCCGATTACACCATCTGGATGCGGACGAGCAAGAACGGTAATGATGAAGCCAATGCAGGCAACAATCACGCCGTGGCTTACTGGCTGCAAGTCGCGGTGTTCGCACAATTCACCGGCGACGAAACGAATCTCGCCGAATGCCGCCGCCGGTTCACGGAGGTTTTTGTTCCGAAGCAAATGACGAACGATGGCAGCTTCCCCGCCGAGCTGAAGCGCACGAAACCTTACGGCTATTCCATCTTCCAGCTCGATAACATGGTCACGCTCTGCCAGGTGCTCTCGACGCCGGAAAATGATTTGTGGAATTTCATCTTGCCGGACGGGCGCAGCATCCACAAGGCGGTCGAGTTCATGTATCCATATCTCGCCGACAAATCCACCTGGCCGCGCAAGCCGGACGTGATGGCGTGGGATGGCTGGCCCGCGCGGCAGCCGAGCCTGCTGTTCGCCGGACTCGCATTCAACGAGCAAAATTATCTCGACCTCTGGAAGAAATTTCCCGCCGACCCGACGAATGAGGAAGTCCGCCGCAACATCGCCATCACGCAACCGATCTTGTGGCTTGAAAATCCTACCGTTGAAAAATCACCGTAACTTTTTAATGGCGAAACTGCACTAGAGATTAATTCCAAAAACATGAAAACCAAAACCGTCTCCGCAAAATATTTCCTGTCCGCGCTCGCGCTGGGCACAGCATTCATTTCAGCGTCCACCAACGCGGCGGATTCGCCCACCAATGTCGCGCCGGATACAAT
>DMQW01000268.1 GCA_003455565.1 Limisphaerales bacterium | reverse complement strand
TTCAGCGTGCGGGCTTTTTTGGAAACGCTCGCGGTTTGCCTTTTCTCGTCGTCCATGAAACCGGTGAATTTATTTTTCAGCGCGGCATTGATGGCGTCTTCGTTTTTTAATTCCAGCGTGAGCCAGCGGCCTTCGAGATTTTTCCATTCATCCGGCAGGCGCGCGAGGATTTCCGCAGTCGCTGGTTGAAATCCCCAGCGCGTCCAGAACGGGGAGTTTTCCAAAGTCCAGACGCGGAAGACGCCGTGATTGGCGGCGAGCGTCAGGATGCGTTCCCAAAATAATTGTCGCGCGGCGTCGGCGATGGCGAAGTCGGTGAACCCTTCGCTGTGGAGCCGGGCGGCGGTGCGGATAAATTGCACCCCAATGGCTCCGGCAAAAGTCTGGTCAGCCTCGACGATCTGAAATTCCGTGAGGCGACTTTCCAATCCAACCGCATTGATTTGCATGGAAGCCCAGAGCGATTGCAGGGCGGGCAGGTCGTCCACGGTGGCGCGGCGGACACGGAGCTGGGGCGGAATCATCTTGAGAGTCTGGCGGGAAATCATTTTGGTGCGAAGAAAAATTTACTATTCCCCGCAGCTATGCAATTTTGCGCGGACATTTAAAATTAAAAATTATGAGCAACTTAAGCCCGCAGCAACTTCTGAACGCGCTCGAATGGCGCTACGCCACGAAAGTTTTTGATCCGGCAAAAAAAATTCCCGCCGATATCTGGCACGCGCTGGAGCAGGCGCTGGTGTTGACGCCGACCTCGTATGGCATGCAGCCGTATCAATTTCTCGTCGTGCAGGACGCGGCCAAACGCGCGGCGCTGCTGCCGCATTCCTGGAATCAGAAGCAGGTGGTGGACTGTTCGCACTTTGTTGTGTTCACGGCGCGGACAGAAATGACGGAGGCGGACGTGGCGAAGTTCATCCAGCGCACGAGCGAGGTGCGCGACATTCTGCTGGAGAAACTAAATTTTAATCGCGACATGATTTTGAGCGACGTGGTGAAGGGTCCGCGCGGCAAGACGGCGCACGAATGGGCGGCGCGGCAATGTTACATCGCGCTGGGAAATCTGATGACGAGCGCGGCGGTGCTGGGCGTGGATGCGTGCCCGATGGAGGGCATCAACCCGCTGGAATATGACCAGGTCCTCGGCTTGAACGGCAGCGGTTTCAAAACGGTGGTGGCCTGTGCGCTTGGTTATCGCGCCGCTGCCGACAAATATGCCAGCCTGCCCAAGGTGCGTTTTGAAACCAAGGATCTCGTGCGCGTGATTTGAGCGGACGGGGGATTTTAATTCTTGTCGGAACTTTTGGCGGCTTCGATGAGCTCCCAGAATTTCGGATTTTCCTGCAAGGCTTCGTCCTCGCCGAGCTTGAGGCCGGAGCGGAAAAAGAAATCCTTGAGCGTGTGCCGGCTCAAGATGCGGTGGACGAGCACGCCGAGCTGGTGGCGCTCAAAATAAACACGGTAATCGCCGAGGCGGAAACGGTGGAGGATGTGGCCGTCGCTTTCGAGCTTGCCGAAATCTTCCAGCTCGCTGGCGATGACGTGCTGCGGCAGGCCGCGAAAATCGCCGAGGATCTGGAGTTGAAGTTCCTTGGGCATCCGCGCGAGTTCCGCCGCGCTGGTGGGCGTGAAGATGATTTGAAATGTGTTCATCAAAATGGCAGCGCCAGTCTAACCCGCTCACCGCAAATTCTGCAACTGTGATTGCGCCGGCATCAGACAGAATTACAGAATTTTGCAGAATTGGATTTTGTCCATTCTGTTCATTCTGTCTAAATCTCTTGCCCTTCAAACGCCACCGAAACGGCGGTTGCGCCGCGCATATTCCTCCAGCGCAGCGAAGAATTGCGGCTTGCGGAAATCCGGCCAAAGCGTCGGCGTGATGACCAGTTCGGCGTAGGAAATCTGCCACAATAGAAAATTACTCACGCGCATCTCGCCGCTGGTGCGGATGAGCAGGTCAGGATCGGGCGTGTTCCGCGTCCACAGATGCTGCGAGATAACTTCCTCGGTGATGTCGCCAGGTTCGAGCTTGCCCGACTTCACCTTCTCGGCAATCTGCCGCGCGGCATCCACGATCTCAATGCGGCTGCCGTAGCTCAACGCCATCACGAGCGTCAGGCCGTTGTTTTTGGAAAGCGTCGCGATGGATTTTCGCAAATGTTCCTGCACATTTTCCGGCAGGCGATAAATCTGGCCGATGACTTCGAGACGGACGTTGCTTTTGTTCAACTCCGGCGTTTCGCTTTTGAGATAGTGGATGAGATATTTCATCAGCGCGTCCACTTCGTCCTTGGGGCGATTCCAATTTTCCGCCGAAAAAGCGTAGAGCGTGAGATACTTGATGCCGAGTTCGCCCGCCGTGCGGATTATTTCGCGCGCCGAATCCGCGCCGCGCCGGTGTCCCTCAATGCGCGGCAGGTGCCGCGACTTCGCCCAACGGCCGTTGCCGTCCATGATGACGGCGACGTGCTGCGGCAACGACGCGCGGGCTTCGGCGCTCAAATGTGAAGTGGCAAAACTCATTTTGTTTGCCGCAGATTACGCGGATTGCACAGATTTCAAAAATGAAAAATAAAACTTCCGACGGACTGAATTCCAATCACAGACAGCACGCCATCAAATGATCTCCGAAACCCTTTCGCCTTCGGGCATCAATTGGTCTGCGCCTCGCAGTTCTTTCAGCCGGCGGATAATGTCACGCCAATACTGGCGGTCAGTCAGTTGCAACTCGGAGATTCGAGATTGGAACAGTTTTCCTACGCGCTGCTCAACGGATTCCGGCACATCGCCGCCGGCAGGCGTTTGCACCAGTTAAAAACGCGAGAGCGGACATAAATGCTTGGAATTTATTCTCATCTTCCGTTTCTCCAGCCGAAGCATAATCTTGTTTGGAATTCAGTATCACATGGAGGTCTGCCGCATCTTTTTCTTTTTCGAGCGTAAAATTAAAACCTTCAATTTCTCCCTCCCATTTTTTGCCGCAGAGTGGCTCAAAGAACGGATACTCTTGAAGTAGAGCCGTAAAGCGCACCGAATTATCCTCGTTCGCTATCGGCTGATTTTCGCTTTCTCCTTGAGTATAAAAAGCGTGGCGCTCGCGCGACGACATGGCGTCCAGTCCTGAAGGAACGAGATAAACTGGATTAAGGCCAAATGTTTGCCATTTGCCAAAAAAATCCCTTGGACTTACGACCATTGCCCGGTCACATCGAAATTCTAAATGGTATTCGATGACGCCTTTCAATTGCCATGTGTCCCTTTTCGTGTGAATTCCAATTTTGGGGTCGGGAAATTTTTCTTCTCCATTTAGATGAACGACCAATTTGATTTCATCATGCTCAATTTGCATCGTCCCATTTCCATGAAACTCCTGTCCGCCGAAAGTTAAAACGATGTTGTCAACGCGAAGCTTGTCAGAACCTCCGCGAACAATTTTTGAAAATTCATCGGCGGTCATGTTTCAAATAAATTTTATTTCAAACAAAAATCGTCTGCTCCCTCGCCGGGCCGATGGACGCGATGAACAATTTCGCGTTTGTCAGTTCCGCAATCGCCTTCAAATACGCGCGCGCTTTCGGCGGGAGGTCGGCAAACTTGCGCGCCTTGTCCGTCGGCGTGCGCCAGCCTTCAAATTCGACATAGACCGGTTCGCATTCGGCGAGCACCTGCGCGTCGTTCGGCACAAAGTCATATTGCTTCTTGCCGTGACGATACGCGACGCAAACTTTGATCGTCTCCACCGTGTCGAGACCGTCGAGATTCGTGATGGCGAGATCGTCAATGCCGTTGACCATCGTCGCGTGGCGCGTGGCGACGGAATCAAACCAGCCGCAGCGGCGCGCGCGTCCGGTCGTCGCGCCGAATTCGCGTCCCATGCCATGCAGCAAATCGGAAATCTCCGCGTTCTCCGTCGGCAACGGCCCTTCGCCGACGCGCGTTGTATAAGCCTTCATCACGCCGACCACGCGATCCATGCGATGCGGCGGCACGCCCGAACCCGTGCAAGCACCACCCGCCGTCGTGTTCGACGACGTGACGAACGGATAAGTGCCGTGGTCAATGTCGAGGAACGTGCCTTGCGCGCCTTCAAACAAAATGTCCGCTTGTTCGCGCATCGCGTTGTGCAAAAGAACAACTGTGTTCGCAACGAACGGCTTGAGGTATTGGCCGGCCTGGTTGTATTCGGCGAAAACTTTTTTGAATGACAGCGGTTTCGCGCCGAGCGATTTGAGAACAATGTTGTTTTCCTTGATACGGACGGAAAGTTTTTCTTCAAGCCGGATTGGATCAACCAAATCATTCACACGCAAACCGACGCGCGCCGCCTTGTCGCCGTAAGCCGGGCCGATGCCGCGCTTGGTCGTGCCGATTTTGTTTTTGCCCTTGAGCACTTCGCGCTGCGCATCCAATTCGCGGTGATATGGAAACACGACGTGCGCGGTTTCACTCAAGACGAAATTTTTGGCGCTGACCTTGACGCCGATTTTTTTCAGCCCTTCAATTTCCTCAACGAGGCCAATCGGGTCAACGACGACGCCGTTGCCGATGACGCACAATTTATTTTTCCGTAGAATGCCGGACGGCACGAGGTGCAGGACATATTTTTTTGGGCCGAGAAAAACCGTGTGTCCGGCATTATTGCCGCCGGCATAGCGGACGACGACATCCGCTTGCTCCGTCAGCACGTCAATGATTTTACCTTTGCCTTCGTCGCCCCACTGGGCGCCGACAAGAATTGTGTTTGCCATAAATTTTTCTGCAAGCCGCGCCGGGTGTTCGCAATAAAAATCCCCGGATTTTTATCCGGGGCAAAGCGGCGGGGTCTTTGCATGAAGAAGCTAGGGATGCGGTCACCGGATGTCAATTCTGCAAAAGAGCTGGCCGGGTCTTAATCTTTTCAGCAAGCCGATGACGATTAAAAGCGGAATTAAGATGACGATTCCGAAAAATCAAACTGGCGGAGAGAGTGAGATTTGAACTCACGGTAGTGTTACCTACGCACGCTTTCCAGGCGTGTGCCTTAAACCACTCAGCCATCTCTCCAACCGTTTATTTACAAGCACTTAACGAAGTTTTACGATTTGCGAATTGACATTTTGATACTGTGCGTGTGAAAGACAGTATTGCAGCACCAAAAGACCTTTGGCTGAAGACGCCATTTGCAAATTTGATACGTTATGTGCCATCGGGCATCTATTTCTCACGAATACGGGTTCGGGGCAAGCTGATTCGTCGCTCGCTCAAGACAAACAAGCTGGCCATTGCCAAGCTCCGGCTGACCGCCGATGAATTCCTGGCGCAAGTCACGGCGCACAAGGCGGCGAAGCTGAAAGAAAAGCACGTCCGCCCCAAACCATTCGTGCCAGGGCCGTTCGTCCGCACCTACGTTCTGAATCGGAATCTTAAATTCACCCCCCGGATTAAAGCTCCTGTGTCGCGGAAACTGGAGGCGGCACCATGAGCCAACCTGGGGAACCATGCGAAGAAACGGTGAGCCTTGGAGGTGGATCAAGTGGGGGCCACATCCTGCCGGCGACAGCCGCAAGCTTACTCGGCGAGCAGACCATCAGGGAATTCATTCCGGCGTCATGGTTTCATCCCGTTGGCATCTTTAAAGTGCTGGCGCGGTTCTGGGATCGCCTGCCGGACGTGAGCGGCAAATTATTTCTTACGTTCACACTCGACCCGAAAAACTACGCCAACGAAGAAACCGCGTTTGAAGACAGCCGCGACTGGTTGCGCAAGGTGTTTTACCAGCTCCGGCATCCGCCGGGGCGGAGTGGGCCGCTGCCAAAGCGCGTTTCGAGCAGGAACTTTTGGGGACAACATAATTTCAGCAGGGCTGCGGTGCTCCGCAGCCCAAATATCAGGGCGGCGCAGCAACGCCGCCCTACCGTGGCTGGACAAACATGGACGGACAGGAGACCAACCCTATATTGTCAGGCGGATAACAAAAAATGTAAAATAGTTCTTGCGTCACGGGGGTTGAACGTGTTTAATATGAGCCGAGTCGAATGACTTTTAACGCATAACCAAACAACAACTGAAACACACTATGCCATGAACAACATAAAATTACTCGCCACTGCTGACATGCAATCTGGCTCACGCCTCCAACCCCATCGATTCGGCCAGCGCCTGCGTTCCAGCGTCCGCGCCTTGCTGGCTGTTCTCATCACATTGGCCGCGCTCGCGGTTCCCAATCGAGCCGCCGCGCAGCCCTTTGCGGCCACAACCCTGAACCCCTCCAGCCAAACGGTCAGCGTGGGCACGCCCTGCACCGTTGACCTGGTTTTCGCCATCGGCACCGCCCAATACGGGACGACCTACGGGATCGATGCGACCATCGACTTCGACCCCACGAAGGTGTAGGTCGTGTCGGTGACGACCGGCAGCGCGTCACCGTTTACGAATCTAATGCCTGGTAAGAACAGCGTCGACAATACCATCGGCTCTCTCGAGTATGCGGCGACCGGCACACCTGTGGCCAACGTGACCTACACTGTCGCCCGGATCGTCTTCATGCCAATAGCGGCCGGAACCTCGGCCCTTCACCTACACGGGGTGAATCAGTATTTCACTGGCTATGGCCCCTTTGGAGTTGACGGCCAGGCGGTTAGCGGCTCCATCACCGTCACCGGGCCGCCACTGTCGACCCAGACGCTCACGATCCTCGGTGCAGTGGGCAACGTGGGAGACACCGCTTCTAACACCGAATACTTCAATCCCGCCACCGGACAGTGGCAGCCGGCTTACTTGGCGGACTACGCGCCTTATGGGCACCCCGTTACGCACCCGTGGGGAAATATCGCTGGCACTACCCATTGGATTAATTACAAGACAGATGGGGCCTCCGATCCTGGAGCCAGCGACACCAACCCCTTGTGGTATCTCTACCGCGTGCGATTCACGGTTCCCACAGACGCCCAGAACGCTACGATGACATTCTCGCTCAAGGCCGACAACATGGCGCAGGTTGCGATCAACGGAGTCAGCACAGGACCCATCATTGTGGGCCAGGCTGATCAATTGAACGCCGACGCGGTATTCTCTCAAAGCGTGCATCCGGGTGAAAACACGATCACAATCAACGTGGGCGACTTCGGCGGGTTGAACGGCTTCAACTTCCGAATCGATTTGAGCATGGAGGCCAGTCAGCCGCTGGAAATCGTTCCCGTGGCTCCTGCGGATACCATACCGCCCGCCATCACCGCGCCCGCCAACATCACTGTCGAGGCCACTGGCCCGAACGGCGCGGTTGTGACCTTCACGGCGACCGCCCAAGATAACGTTGATGGCGCAGTGAATGTCACGGCGAGCCCGGCCTCCGGCAGCACCTTCCCGCTCGGCACCACGCACGTCGGTCTCGCCGCTTCCGACGCCGCGCACAACACTGCGACGGCCTCGTTCGACGTCACGGTGCGCGATACCACTCCGCCGGTCATTTCGGCGCCCGGGACCGTGACCGCCGAGGCCACGAGCTCGGCTGGCGCGACGGTCATATTTGTCGCCACCGCAAACGACGTCGTCAGCGGCAACGTATCTGTCACGGCGAACCCGCCTTCGGGCAGCACGTTTGTCATCGGATTCTCGTTGGTGTCTCTGTCCGCCACGGACGCGGCCGGCAACACCGCTACGCAGAACATCCTCATTGTTGTCCGCGACACGATTGCGCCTGCGCTCACGGTTCCGGCCAACCAGGTTATCGAGGCCACCAGCGCCGCCGGCGCCGTCGCGACCTTCGCGGCTAGCGCGACCGATGCTGTGGGCGTCAGGTCGCTCACCTACAGCGCGTCGTCAGGTTCGCCGTTCCCCATCGGCACCACCACTGTCACTGTGATAGCCAAGGATGCCGCGAACAACACGTCCTCCGGCTCGTTCACGATCACTGTGCGCGACACCACTGCGCCCGCACTCACCGTCCCGGCCAACCAAGTGCTCGAGGCCACCAGCGCGGCCGGCGCCACCGCTACTTTTGCGGCCACCGCCACCGATGCCGTGGGCGTAACCTCGCTCACCTCCAGTGCGGCGTCGGGCTCGACGTTCCCCATCGGCACCACCACCGTCAATCTGACAGCCAAGGATGCCGCGGGCAACTCGTCCTCTGGCTCGTTCACCGTCACTGTGCGAGATACTACTGCGCCTGTGATCGCGAGCCTCACCGCGTCGAGCACATCGCTGTGGCCGCCGAATCACAAGATGGTCCCAATCACGCTGACGGCGGTCACCTCGGATGCTGTCGGCGTGGCCTCGCTGAAGATCATCGGCGCCACAAGCAATGAGCCCGACAACGGCCTCGGCGACGGCGACACTGCGAACGACATCGAAATCACCGGTGCCCTCACGCTCAATCTCCGCGCCGAGCGCAGTGGCACCGGCAATGGTCGCATTTACACCATCACGGTCGAGGCCAGGGATGCCGCCGGCAACGCCACCACCAAGACGGTGACCGTCTCCGTGCCCAAGAGCCAAGGCGGCAAGTAATAGCTCCACTCAGTTCTGTGTATACGAGAGTCCGCCCGCAGGGCGGACTCTTTTTTTGAGTCATCCACAGAGCCAAGACCGGACGCCTTATGTCAATTCGCCGTCAACTTCGGACGATTCGCAGGGACGCAACTTGTAGGAGCTCATGGGCAGCGTAAAGCTTGGCAACGTCGAGGCCGGCATACAGGATGTTGGGATTGTTCTGACTCATACTTGTGG
>DMQW01000063.1 GCA_003455565.1 Limisphaerales bacterium | reverse complement strand
AACATTCAACATTCAACATCGAACAAACAAAATTATGAAAAAAATACTACTCATCGCCGATGCCGCCGCCGGGCTTCCCGCCGCGGCCGTCCGTCCTCCGTCCTCCGTCCTCAGCCCTCCGGTTTGCACCCTCGACGCCAAACCGATTTTGGCGGACGTGGAAAAACACATTGCCGCGCTCCTCGCCGCCGAACATCTGCCGCCACTGCTCGGCGTCGTCGTCAGCAATCTGCGCGGCGCCACCCACGCGCTAAAAGGACATCTCGGCAAAACCCTCGCGCTGTTCCTGCTGATTTCAATTTTCAGCATTTCAATTTTCAGCGTTTCCGGCCAGGTCACCGGCTTTGGCGCGTTGCAAACGCTAACCAACACCATGATCACGCCGTCACTGGATCAGAACACTTACACCGTTTTGATCCGCAAAGATCAGATCAGCCTGTCCGGCCTCACCAACCAGGCTTACAGCTTCACCGGCGCGGTTTATCTCTCCACGTCGCCGACCTCGGTGACGAACGCCCTGCTGGTCGGGACCTATATATATACGGGCACGAACTCGGTCGTGACGAACACGCCGTATTTTTACACCAACGCGACGCTCTACACCATTTTGGAGGGCAGCGTCGGCAGCAACGCCTGCCAGGCCGGAAACATTTACGGACCGTAGAAGAAAAAAGCTGAAATGCTGAAAACTGAAACGCTGAAAAATGAACCTAATCTGGACACCAACCGGCCTCGCCGCCGTGCCGCTCGGAGATGATTCCGTCAAGAAGACGGTCATCGTCGAGTCGCTCGACGCCCCGGCGCTGATCCAGAAGCTGTTGTATTTCCGTGGCGTTAATGCCCGGTTAATTCCACGCGGCGGCGATGAAGGCGTCTTCACCACCGTCGTGCAGCAAAGTTTTGCCACCACGGATCTGGCCTCGGCCTATATCAAAACCGAACTCGCGCGCAGCGGGCAGGCCGGCACGCTCGCCTGGGGCCGCGTCGGTGTCATCTTTACTTTTACCGGTGCGGTCATCCGCCGCGTCACGCTGGCCGAACTGGACGGCGTAAAAATTCGAATGCGATACACCTTCGGCTTCGCCGGCCTCACCTAACTTCGATGTTCAATGTTGAATGTTGAATGTTCAATGTTCGATGTTTCCGATTGCCGACCCTCCCCGAGGATCCGCCCCATCACGCCAAACGCTTTAGCAGCATCACCCGTTTCATCCATCGGCATCTGTCCTCCGTCCGCCGGAGCCGTCTCGCTGGGCAGGGCCGCATTGGCCAGGCCGTCCGCACTGACCTCCTGCAAATTGAACGGCAGAAAACTTTTCCCGCCCCAGGGATACTCCGGCAGGCCGAGATCGAGATTCTCATTCACGTCGTTAATCGGCACGCCCATCGCAAACATTTTCGAGCCGGTGTCCCAGCGCGCCCGGCGCGCGGCCTGCATGATCGGGAGCGAATCAATGTCAAACCAGCCGACCAGGTCGTCGCCGAAAGTTTTCACCACGCGCGCGAACGCGGTTTCAATGCGGGCGCACAGACCGCCGATGGTGGATTCAATGAAGCTGGCCTTTTGCGCGTCGAGCGAACCGCCCGCGCCGCCGTCGTTCAAGTCCGCCGTGAAACCGGCCAGCGTTTGCGGCACTTTAAAAATGGCAAAGATTTCCTGGCGCAGAAAATCGCGCGTGGCGATGAACTGCATGTCCAGCATCGAGAGCGTCGGTTTTTCCACTTTCGCGCCGCCGAAGAGAAACAACGGGCGGTCCGGCGTGCCGGCTTTCCGCTTGCGCTCACGCAGCGCGGATTCAATCGCGCGCCGCTGATCGTCGGCGAGGATTTGATCCGTCGTGACGATGACGCCGGTGTCGGCATTGTTCAGCCAAAGACCCTTGAGGTATTGCGCGCCGGCGAAATCGGTTTGCGCGGCCGGCATGGCGGTGGTGAGCGGTGAGAGGCCGCGCCAAAATAAGTAGGGATTCGGCAGCTTGGAAACCACAACCTCGGACGGGACCAGCATCTCGCTCGGCAGCGGCGACATCAGCGGCGAGCCGGTGTAACGCCAGGCCACGAGGTCAAAGCCCTGGACTACGTGCCAAAACATTTCGGGGTTTAAAGTGAGCAGCCGCTGCACGCGCGGATTGCGCTCGCTCAAATCCACCGGCTGATCGGCGGCGTCCAGCGGCAGCACAAAAAATTCACCGCGCAGCATCATCCACGAAACCAGCATCTCGAAAAATGTCTGCGCATCCATGGTCGGGTGCGGCTGGTTGAACAGATCCACCACGTCACCGCAGTCAACGATATCTTCGCCGAGTGCTTTCCGACTGAAAGCCAGATGCCTGGGGTCGCCTGACCCCCGGAGGGCGCGGACTTTTTTGGCCCTGCCCCCGGCCACGCGGGAAATGCGGAACGGAATTTGCGCGACGGTCTGCGCCAAGATTGAAACGGCGCAATACACCCAGGCCGACTGCGCGTAAGGGGTGGACATCACCGCGCCACGCCCGGCGTCGTCAACATCCGTCCCGTTCAGAAATGACTGGGCGGGGGGCGAAAGCGACTTCGTTCCGAAGGAAAATTCCTTGCCGCCAATTTTGAAGCTGAAAGTCATTCCACACCCCCAATCAGCGACCCCATTAAGAGGCCATTAACAGCTTGGTGGCTGCGTCGGAAGGCAAAACGGCTGTCTGCACGCGGTGGGTTTGCTTCCGGTGCGCTGGCGGGCAAAATGGGTTTTTGGTTTTTCACGACTTTTTTACCCTACGATGGCGATGATGCCGCCGAGATTGTTGGTGCGCGCTTTTTCCGCGAGTGCCTTGGCCGTGCAACGGTCGGCGTGACCGTCGTCGGTATGCGGCGCGCGATAGGTGATGTTCCCCTGGGGACTGACGACCCGGCAGATGGAATGCAAATCTTCGCGGATGAGCCGGTTGATGGGCACGCGGCATTTTAACTGCTCGAAGGCCATGCGAAGTTTGGTGAACATCTCAACTTTGTTCGCGTTGCCGAAGGTGACGAGTTCGATCTTGCCGGACTTATGTTCCGACAACTTCCACTCGCCGAACTCCTTCACCAGGTAATCGCCCATGCCGACGCCCGGTCCGGTGTAATCCAACGCGACCCGCTGGCAGCAGCGGATGCGCGGACGGAGCAGATCAATCTGGTCGGGCGTGCTCATCGCCCGCATTTCCAAAACTTCCCTCGCCTGCATGACGTCGCCGACAAGCTGGTCCGTCCACGCGACGGACAGATCGCGCTTGCGCGCAAAATCTATCCCCATGAAAAGATTGGGCGTGGCCGCGCCCCAAAATTCCGGCGCGACCATCGTCGTGGCTTCGGGCGATTCGCACTTCGCAATTAAATCGTAAGGCAACAACACGCTGCTGCTGTCCATCGGCTCGCATTCAAACTCCTGCGCCCAAATATCCGAGTCATCCAGCGCAAGCCGCAGCTTCGCTTCGTCGAGCGGCATCCCGTCGGCGATGGCATCGTGGATCGTGACCTTGTGCGTGGAGTAGCCATTTTCCTTCGCGTGTTCCCAAAGGTTGAAGAATTTATTATTGCGGCCGTTGAAGGTGGAGACGACGCGCACCTTGAGGTTGCGGCGGATGTCCGTGCTCTCGCCCGCGAGGAGCGCGCGCCAGCGGTCCAGAAAAGTTCCCGCCAGTTGATTCGCCGTGCCGGGAAACATCGCAGCCCAGATCGCATCCGGGTCTTCGTGGTAGGCGAATTCGTCCAGAATAATATTGGCCGAGTAGCCGCGCGCGGTGGACGGGTTGGCGGGAATGGCAATGATGCGCGAGCCGTTGGCGAGCTGGATGTCCGCCGAGCGGAGCAGTCCCTCGGACATGCCGCCCCGGTCTTCCGCGATGTCTTTGATGACCATTTGGTAGGCGCTCATCATTTCGCGCGCCTTGCTCATCCATTCGAGCGACTGCCGTTCACCGGCCGACATGCAAACCCATTTCGCGCCGACGTCGGTGATGCAATCATGCACCGCCTCGAGCGCGGTGACAGTGGACTTGCCCCATTGGCGCGTCGTCACGCCAATTTTATATTGGGATTTGTCGTCGCAAAATTTCCGCTGCAACGGATACAGCAGATCCTTCGGCGAAAGTTTTTCAGGCGCTTCGTTCACTTGAGAATTTCCTTGAGCCGGCGGCGCTGCTCTTCCGGCGACAGCGTGGTGGATTGAACCACGGCCTTGGACTGCTCGATTTTCTTTTGCAGCAAAGCGAGCTTCTCCCGGTCCAGTTCGAGCCGCTTGTCGGCCCGCGCCTCGGCATGTTCCCTTAATTTTAATTTCGCCGTTTCCAGAATGGCCTTCGTCCGCGATCCCCGCACGGTCACAAATCCGTTCAAGTCTTTGTGCCGGATGGCCAGCAGGCCGAAAGTTTTCTGGCCGAAGTTGTCCAGCTCCTCGTCCGTGATATTCTTGACCTCCTCCTTCAAGTTTAACCGGATGGCGTCCGTCGTCTGCTCGTCCGCTCGCTGTTGCAAGCGCAAGGGAAACCAGCCAAAGAACCCGCACAACATGGTTTGTGAAACCGGCAGCCCGTCGTCCGCCAGCCATTTCCGCACGGCCCGGTAGCTCGTGTCCGGCCAGTCGGCCGTCTTGACGGTGAGCCGCTCCCAGATTTCCTCCTGCCGCGCGAACGGCAGGTTTTTCAACAGCGATTCCGACCGCGGCTTTTTGTCGGCGTCCTCGCGTCTTTTTTTGGTGCGCTCGTTCATTCATTTTGGGCGAGAAAGTCGCGGCCGTCGGCGGTGATGCGCCAGCAGCGGTTTTCCGGGCTGATGGTTTTGCCGACCGGGGCGACGAGGTTTTTGTCCTGGAGGTATTGCAGTTCGGCCAGCACGTCATCGCGTTTGCTGGCGCGGAAGCCGAACTGGCCGAGGAAAATCTGGACGGCCACCAGGGACAGGCCGAATTTTTCGCTGGCGCGCTCGTCGAGCACGCGGAGCAGGGCGGTGCGGAATATTTCTTTTTGTTCAGCGGTCATATTATTTTTCGGCGAGGCGGTCCAGTTTGGAATCCATTCGCGCGAGCTGCTGGTTTTGCAATTCGGTCTGCCCCTGCAAACCGGCGACTTGCCGGCCCACGTGGATCAGGTCGAGGCTGACGACGCCGACTTTGGTGTCCATCAGATCGCGCAGCGAAGCATCGCTGGCGCGGGCGGCATCGCGGATGACGTCCTGGACGGCGTCAAAATGTTTGCGCAAGTCCTCGACCTGGCTCCTGGCTTCCTCGCTCTTCTTATAAGCGCGCGAATGCGACTCGACGATTTCCGCGTGCAGTTTTTTCTCCAGCCTGTCCAGCTCCTCGGCGATGGGCGGGCGGCGGCCAAACAGTTTTTTCCATGCGATGGCCACGCTGAAAACCAAATAAATTATGGATAGAATTCCGACGATGCCGACCAGCGCCTTGAGCGTTTCCGGCCAGTTCAGATCGGGTTGCAATTGGGCGAGGATCATTTCCCGTTCTCCTTTGTTCGGTGTTGAATGTTGAAGTTCCCCTGTGGAATAGTGGCTGCAATTCCACGGGGTGAA
>DMQW01000110.1:4616-8125 GCA_003455565.1 Limisphaerales bacterium | reverse complement strand
GCTGCCGGTGGATGAATTGTCAGCCTGCATTGTCAGTAACGACTATAATTTCGATTTGTGTCCTGTCAAGTTGACCGCGCCGGTGGGTTGACGTTCAAAGCCGGATCAAGGCAGCGGCAAATCCGGCTTGATGGCCGTCTCGGCGGCGCGGCGCCAGGCATCGAGCGCGTCCAGCCGTTTCAACGTATTTTTCAGGCTGGCTCGCTTGCGCATGAGAAAATCGGCCAGCGCGGCGCGGTAGCCTTCCGCCAGCGCGGCGAATGGCGGAGTCATCCGCATTTGCGCCAGGGCGAGGTCGCGCAGCTTGGTCTCCAATACGACCGACTGCTGCGCGGCATCAAAACTGCGGATGGCTGACTGCAACGAAATTTCCGCGTGGGTTGGCAGGGAATTTGAACTGTCACGAAACTCCACCGGCACGGTCAGCAAGCCGGCGAGCTGATCGCGGCTGGCGGCGGGTGTCCAGTGCGGGCCGCGATTACGGCTGGCAAACTGGACGACGCGGAGCGCCCACCATTTTTCCACGTCGAGCGGACGTTTGAAATCTTCGTGGAACGCGGTGAAGAAGGCTGTTTGCCAGTTCAGGCTGCCGGGCAGATCGTGGATCAGGGCACGCAATTTGGCCGCGCCGTTTGATAATTCCAGCAGTTCGTGGACGAACAGTTGCGTGCTGGCGTGATACGCGCCGCCGTCGTCACCGTCCAGTTGCGCGTCGGTCGGCCAGCTCAACTGGTCAAAGGTGGCCGCCGAAAAATTTTGCAGCGTGGAATGAACCTTGGCGAGCGGGTCGGGGCTGTGGCGGATTTCGTCGAGGCGGTTCTGCGGGAGGCCGTCCACGGTTTTGCCGGACGTGGACAGGATGATTTGATCGCGGTCGCCGGCGAGGATGGATTGCGCCAGGCCGTCGGCGAGCCAGGCGGGAATTTCGACGGAACGGCCGGAAACGGACGTGTCGCGGTTGGCGATCTCCAGCAGGAGCGCGGTGGTGATCGCACGGGCAAAACGGGTGCGGTCAATCACGTCCGGCAGTTCCACGCGGCAGTTCCACGCGCGGAAAAATGGTTGGGGGGCGAGAAAAACTTCATCGTCCAACGACCGCGCCGGGTGCAGGGCGAGGATAATTTTTCCGCTCCATGGCGCGTCCGGTTTCAAGCCCAGTTCGCGCGCCAGGGAGCTTTTGAAGCGCTCAGCGGAGACGGCGAGCAGGGTGGGTTCGAGCCGGATGAAATCAGCATTGGTCGCGATGGCGTGATTGTGCGCGAGCGGAGAAAATCCGCCGGTGGTGCCAACCACGAACAGGCCGGAGAAACTGCGGATGGAATCCTGTCCGCTGGCGGCGGCCAGAAAGAGAAACAGGCCGGAGAGAATCGCGCAAATTTGGCGCGCGGGTTTCATTTTTTTTCGGCGTTGGCGGGTGCGGCCTTGACTTCAGTTTTGGCCGGAGCCGGAGCCGGGGTCTGGGTCGCGCCGGAATCTTTTTTGGCGGACTGTTTGTAACCTTCGCTGCGATAATCGGTGATGTAGAAGCCGCTGCCTTTGAACAGCAGACCGGTGCCGGCGCTGATTTTTTTCTTCACCTTGCCGCGGCCCCAGGTCTTGCGGGCGCACAAGTTTGCGGGGCAAATCTTGAGCGGTGGCGCGGCGATGGAGCGGATCGTCTCAAATTCATGGCCGCATTTTTCGCAAATGTATTCGTAGGTCGGCATGATGACTTGCGGCCGGAAATTTTGGGCTGACCGGACGTTTAATGCGCGGTGCCGTTGGTGGCGCTGTTCAACGGTGGAATGACGCGTAAGGAACCGTCGGAACCGACCTCGACGTTGAGATTGTAATTCGTCTGATGGCCGGCGGTGGCAGCGGACGGGTTGGTGACCGCCGGGGTGCGTTGCCTGAGCAGTTCCGCGCCTTTTTTCTGGCCGTTATCGTTTTTCATCCATTGCAGTCGGCGAGCAACGAACGCTTTCGTCCATTGCAGTCGACGGGCAACGAACGCTTCATCGCGCAATTTTCTGACCTGGGCGCGGAGCGTGTCAAGGTCGTTGAACTTGTGTTCCAGTTCAGCTTTCTGCGCCATCTGTTTTTGCAATTCCTGTTCGATGAACGCCCGGTTGGTTTCGGCGATGGCCAGCCGGTTCTGCGTGTTTTCAATGGCTGCGCTCAACTGCGCGATGGTGTTGGTAAGCTCGCTGGCGCGCTGGTCGAGAACTTTGTTCTGCGTCTCGAGGTCGGAGACGTGGGTATTGAGGTTGGTGATCTGGTCGCGCGCGGCGGCGAGCGAGGTCCGGGTATCTTCGAGCGTGGCGGTGGCGGCGGCGAGGCTGTTGGAAAGCTGCTCGGCCTGTTGCCCGGCCTGTTGCCCGGTCAACGCCAGCTGCTGCCGGCTCGACGCCAGATCATTGGTCAGGTTGACATTGGCCACCCGGAAGTCATTTAACTGAATGGTGGCCCCGACCAGTTGGTTGGATAATTCGAGCATGGAAGTGACATCGGCGGTGTGCTGCTCGTCGCTTTGCTTTTTGGTCGCGAACAGCGTAATGCCCAGCCCGACGCAGGCGATGGCGAGGATGACGATGGCAATTTTAATTTTCATAACGGAATTAACCTTTAACGCCTGCGGACGTTTTTGCAAGCCTGCTTACTTGGCCGGTTCGGTCGTGACCGGGGCGCTGGCGGCGGCATCCATGCTGGCCTGCATTTTTTCGTCCATGGATTTCAAGATCGGATCGAGGATTTCCACCTTGTATTCCGCGCGCATTTTTTTGACGAAATCCGGGGCCAGCTTGGCCATCTGCATCCGGGACAGACCTTCTTTGATGTCGGCGGCGGCGGTGGCGTAGTCAATTTTCTTCGCAGCGGTCTTGTTCATCAATTTGATGATGTGATAGCCAAACATGCTGGTGACCACGTCGCTGGTCTGGTCTTTGGTGAGCGCAAAGGCGGCGGCTTCAAATTCCGGCACCATTTCGCCCCGTTTAAATTCCGGCAGTTCCCCGCCATTTTCCTTGGAGCCGGGGTCTTCGGAGAATTCCTTCGCCAGCTTGGCAAAATCTTCGCCCGCCTTCACGCGTTTGAGCAGGTCATCAATCTGTTTGCGCTTGGCGGCCACGGTGTTCGTCGAGAGTTGCATCCGCGTGGCGGGATCAACCGTCATCAAAAGAATGTGGCGGACATGGGCTTTTTCCGGCTCTTCAAAATCCGCCGGGTGCTTGGCGTAATAGTCCTTGGCATCGGCTTCGGTGATGCTGATGTTCAACTCGCGTTTGAGCGTGGCCTTGGCGGTCGCTTCCTGCGTGGCCTTGGCACGCAAATCCTCGACCGTCATGCCGACGGCCTTCAACTGGCGCTGGAAGGCTTCCGGTGAGGGAAAGCGTTTGAGCAGGTTGGTGTATTGCAGGTCGGCTTCAATCTTGCCGGTCACGCGGTCGGCAGCGGTCGCCTTCTGCAACAGGAGCTGGATGGTGATGAGCTGGTTCATCACGCCGAGGTTGAAATCCGGCGGCAACTGCTGG
>DMQW01000110.1:1883-4437 GCA_003455565.1 Limisphaerales bacterium | reverse complement strand
ATCACCGGGTCGCCGAACAACGCCTTCATGGCCGCTTCGGGGCTCGAGTTGGTGGCGGCAGGCAAGGCCGCCGGCTGGGTTACGGCTTCGGCGGAAATCACACCGGCGATCAGCGCGGCGGAAAGGATCAGTTTTAATTTCATTGTGGTCAATTGGACGTTCAAGTTTCGTTTTGGTTCAAAAACAGAGTTACAACCTTACCACTTTCACATTGCTGATGTCAGTGTCTTTCTTCAATTCATCCAGCACGGCCTGCGGCGGCGCACTGTCCAGGCTCAACACCGTCAACGCCAGCCCGCCCACCGTGTCGCGGCCCAGGCTCATGCTCGCGATATTGACCTTGTGCTTCGCCAGCAACGTGCCGAGATGGCCAACGATGCCCGGCTTGTCCGTATTGTTCAACAGCAGCAAAGTTCCCGTGACCGGAATTTCCACCGACTGGCTGAACAGCCGCACGATGCGCGGATTGTTCGGCGAACCAAAAAAGGTTCCGCCCGCTGAAATCAATTTTTTCCCGTCGCTGAAAATCTGGACGTGAACCCACTCGTTGAACGTCACCGGTTCGTCGGATTTTTTTTCCTCTACGGTGATGCCGATGCTCGCCGCCGCCGCGCGGACATTGACGTTGTTCACGTCCTTCAAATTGCTGCCCGACAAAAAGCCGCGCAAAACTGCGCGCGTCACCGGATCAATGTTCGGCAGCAACCGCGCATTGCCGCCGTAAGTAATATAAATGCGGTCCGCCGTCGCCGTCGCGAGTTGCGAGAGCAATTTGCCGAGCGCCTCGCCGAGCGGCAGATACGGCTTCACCTGCTCGTAAGTTTTCGCGTCGAGATACGGCAGGTTCACCGCGTTGCGGACTTCGCCCGTGAGCAGATAACCCGCGATGACTTCGGCGACTTCAATGCCGCATTTTTCCTGCGCTTCTTCGGTGCTGGCGCCGAGGTGCGGCGTGAGAATTACGTTTGGCAACGAACGTAAAAAGTAGTCGGCGGGTAATGGTTCAATTTGGAATACATCAAGTGCCGCCCCGGCAACCTTCCCGGATTTAAGTGCAGATTCCAATGCGACTTCCTCAATGATTTCACCGCGAGCACAATTTACAATACGCACGCCGGGTTTCATTTTGGCAAATGCTTCATTGTTGAGCATATATTTGGTTTCCTTCGTCACCGGCATGTGGACGGTGATGAAATCCGCCTCGCGATAAACATTGTCCACTTCCGGCGCGAACTCCGCGCCGATGGCCTTCGCGCGGTCTTCGGTGAGATACGGATCGTAAGCCACGACGCGCATTCCGAACGCGATGGCGCGCTTGGCAACTTCCGTTCCAATCCGGCCAAAACCCAGCACACCGAGCGTTTTGCCTTGAAGTTCGACGCCTTGAAATAATTTGCGATCCCACTTGCCGGCGACCATCGTCGCGTGCGCCTGCGGCACCTTGCGCGCGAGCGAGAGCAGCATGGTGAAGGTCAGTTCCGCCGTCGTCACCGTGTTGCCGCCGGGCGTGTTCATGACGACCGTGCCGTGTTGCGTCGCGGCTTCGATGTCCACATTATCCACACCCACGCCGGCGCGACCGACGACGCGCAACTGCTTCGCGGCCTCGATGACTTTCTTGGTGACTTTCGTTTCGGAACGGACGACGAGCGCCGTGGCGTCAGCGACGAGCGGCAGCAGTTCCGCCTCGGACAGGCGTTTGGGCAGGACGACCACTTGAAATTCCGGCCGCTGTTGCAATAAAGCAATGCCTTTGGGCGAAATCGGATCGCAAACGATTATTTTCATGTTGAAATAAAATGGACGATTAGTTTAGGTCAGCGTGGGGCGCGGGTCAAACAGCGAAATTTTCCGGGGATGCTCTTGTTTGACCGGAGCGCGAGTTGTCTCAACTCGCAGCACATCTGCCAGACCAGACGACATGGCGATATTCGGTCGTGTCTCAACCGGCCCCGCGCTGCGGATTGGGGACAATCCGCGCTCCGGCAGATGACTCCCGCAGACTGACGGATGAGTCTTTGAGTGCCTCCGTTGAAGCTGCCAAGCTCCAACCGTGAGGTTCCCAGCCTCACCGATGAAACTCCAAGTGTCAGCGTTGAGGTTCCAAGTCTCATCGTTGAGTGTTGGAGCCTCCCGCGTGAGGCTCCAAGTGTCGCCGTTGACTCTTGGAAGGTCATCGTTGAGGCTCAAAGCATCTCCGATGAGGTAAAAAGAGTCATCGTTGACTCTCAAAGACTCAACTTCCAAGCTCGCAATATCATCATTTACAGCAGATTAGGCACAAACCGGCTATTTTTGACCATCTGCCAAGCCAAACCGCCCGTTTCTGAACCAGAAACGGGCGGCAGGCGGAAATTGCGGGGATTATTTGGCCGGAGCCGCAGCGGGGGCGGCGCTGGCTTTTTGGAAACGCTGGCCCAATTGATCCGCCACCGGCTTGAGGCCGGGCGTGGTGGCCGCAGCCGTCTTGACATAATTATAGACCTGCGTGGCTTCCTTCATCGCCTCGCCGCCGCCCGCCAACCGGGTGAACGCAACGGCGCGGATTTGTTTC
>DMQW01000110.1:0-1605 GCA_003455565.1 Limisphaerales bacterium | reverse complement strand
TTGAATTTGTAATTCCGAATGCCACAGGGGCAACGGGGCGCGTGGCTCGCCCTGTGAAATACGGCGGAGACAATGGGAAGCCTTGGCGCGGGGCGTTATTTCACAGGGCGAGGCGCACGATGCTTGGCGATGACGGAAATCAGATGCAGGCGGACGGGAACTCTTTTCCGGTATTCAGTTTGGGATGGACGATTGGGGCAAAGGGCGCTTGCCGCAAACTTGCACAAAATGTAATCTCACCGAAGAAATCATGAACATTGCACTTCGACCGAGCGGTGGACGTGGCGAATTTGAGCTTGCCGGAACACAAGGTAAGTTGCATGTCAGCGAGCTTTATGGCCTGCCGATATTCATTGAAATACTCCCAGCAATTGTCATCAACGCACATAGCCGATGTCTTTTGAAAGACGGCAAGCCGCGAATCCGGCTTAACAACCGGAATGTCCGAAATTCGCATCCTTCATCACTCATTGCAGGCGCGATGATGCTGCCCAAACCTCGCCGTGAACGAGATGAAATGCATGGAGCAGATTTATTGCGTTGGGAACAGTTTGCGGTTCAGACGGTGCGAATTGATGTGGTTCCTTTGGCCGATAGAATCATAGTCCGTCCGGTGACGGTGCGTTTGGAAAACGGAGATGATGTGCGCCTCGATATTAGTTTCGCCGAGTGAAAGCGCTGCCCCTTTGAAACTTTCAACATTACCAGCGACGTGCTGGCATCGAATAATAAACTTGCTCGCTACGGATTAAACCCTTTGAAAACTTCAACTCATTCAATGGGTCGAAGAAAATATTCATGCGAGGTGCCGCCTCAAGACTGCTGATAATCGCCAAGCAGAATTTTCCGCGAAACTCCGAGGCTTTGTCAAATTCGTTGCTCGTTAACCTTATTCCACCTGTGTTTCCTCTGACGCCTTTAACTTCGGCAAGGAAGTAATCGCTCTCGACCGCGATTTGAAAGTCATAACCATCACCGAACATTCTGGCATCTTGCAATGCGCCATTCTCGAATGGGTTAATTGTCCGGTAATTACTCATGAAAAATAACTCAGCCTCGCTTCCGGTCTCCTGCAACTGCCTGAACTTGCTTTTCAGAATTGGGACTATCGGCTTCACCAACTCTCCGGCAATTGGGAAATAGGTTTGGAGGTAGTTTTCAAGCATCGCTGCATATCCAGCCACATCAAGATCGCCGAACAGCGAATCGAGAAGGATTTTGCGGTGCAGATAACGGTCGCCATTCTGCCACCAACCAACCTTGGCGTTTCTTACCAGTGGATTGAACAGGTCTTGGCGATTCTTCAGCGTGCCTCTCGTCTTTGCAACGTGCCGGGAAATTAGACTTTTGAAAAAGGCGCTCTTTGTTTTGAAGCCGAGAGCAGCGACAAGTTGCCCCTCGAATTTCGCAAGTCCATATCCGATGAGGTTAAGGACTTCGTAGTTTTCGTGTCGGCTGCCGGTTGGCTTATTCATTTTCGTTTCGCTATTTTGATTGCCTCATTCTTTGAAAATTTATTGCCGCAGTCTTTGCATTCAAGGCGCTGTTCCTTCTCGTGCCAAATGAGACTCATGCTTTTACAGATACGTTTTTCTTTTGAGAGCT
>DMQW01000137.1 GCA_003455565.1 Limisphaerales bacterium | reverse complement strand
GCGATGACCTGCTGGTTCGTCAGCGGTCCGCCGCGACCGTCCATCGCGCCGATGCGGTCGGCATCGCCGTCGGTCACGAGGCAGATGTCGTGCGGATTGCGCCGCAACTGCGCGCCGCCGAGCGCGTAATTTTTCGGCAGCGGTTCGGGACAGATGCCGCCGAAGAGAACGTCGTATTTGCCATTGAGCGTCGTGACTTGGCAGGAAGTTCCCGCGAGCAGCGTTTCAAACACGCCCGCGCCGACGCCGAACAAGGCATCGTGTGCCACGCGTAATTTTGATTTGGCGATAAGCTCAAAATCCACGAGCTGCTTGATGGCGGCGAAATGCGCGGGCCGGACATCGGACAAAATAATTTTTCCAGCGCGGACGGCTTCGTCGAATTTCAAAGTGCAAACTGGATGGCGGTCGAGAAAACTTTCGACGGCTTTGCAGGTCTCGGAGTCACTGGAGCCGCCGAAGTGGGACTTAAGCTTGAAGCCGTTAAAAATCGGCGGATTGTGGCTGGCGGTGATCATCACGCCGCCGACAGCGCGGAGATTTTTGACGGCGAAGGAAACGGACGGCGTGGGCGTCGGCTCCGGCGTAAGAATGACGTGATAATTATTTCCGGCAAAAACTTCGGCGGTGATTTGCGCGAAGCGGTCGGATAAAAACCGGCGGTCGTAGCCGATGACGACTTTTGGCTCGCGCCCGAAAATTTCAGATTGAGGATTTGAGATTTCAGATTTCCAAAAGTCCGCCGTCGCCTGTGCGACGCGCGCAATGTTAGCAAACGTGAAATCCTCCGCGATGACTGCGCGCCAGCCGTCGGTGCCGAATTTGATTTGGGACATAATTATTTTCGGAGCAGAAACAAGCCGGTAATGGCGAACACGATTCCTAAAATTCGCGGCAATGAAGGTGCTTCCTTGAAAAAGAAAATCCCCGCGACGGCCATCATGGCCGCACCGCCGGCAAGAATCATCGGCACGGCGGAAAGCGGGCCGCCTTTTTGGAAGAGCAGGAAAAAGAAAATCGTGCCGATGCCAACGCAGATGCCGGTGAGGATGGAATAATAAATTCCTGGCGCGCTGGCGGTCTGATTCCACTGGCCGCCGAATTTCAGCCACGCGAGATAAATCAAAATCGTCAATGCTGCCGTGCCTTCGACGACGAAGCCGCCAAGTCCGTCACTGATGCGGTCGGCGGCGAGCTTGGTGAAAATCTGGTGCGCGCCATACAAAACGGCGGCGACGACGGCATACCAAAACCAGTTGCTCATAAATTTATTTTGGTCGGACGGGTTCATTTCACACCTTCAAATCGGCGAGCGCGGGGCGTTGGCGTGGGCGATCTTCCGCATTTTTTTGATGGCGGCGCCCATGTTGCGCTGGCGGAACAAGGCGGTGCCGGCCACAAACGTATCAGCACCGGCGCGGGCACATTCGGCGACAGTGGCGTTGTTGATGCCGCCGTCCACTTCGAGGCGATAGTTCAATTTTTTCGCGCGCCGCCACGCATCGGCCTGCTGGATTTTGGGCAGACATTCGTGAATAAAACTTTGCCCACCGAAGCCGGGATTGACGGTCATCACGAGGAGCAGATCAATTTTGCCAAGGAACGGCTGGACCTCGGCGATGGACGTGGGCGGGTTGATGGCCAGCCCGACTTTTTTGCCAAGCGCGCGGATTTTCCACAGCAGCGGCGCGACGCGTTCGCCGAGTTCGACGTGGACGGTGATTTGATCCGCCCCGGCCTTGACGAAGAGTTCCAGCAAAATTTCCGGTTTGCTGCACATGAGATGCACGTCGAAAAAAAGTTTTTTGGCGAGCGGCCGGACGGCGGCGACGACTTCGGGGCCGAAGGAAATGTTGGGGACGAAGTGGCCGTCCATGATGTCGAGGTGCAGCCAGTCGGCCCCGGCGCGGGCAGCGCGGCCGGCTTCCTTGCCGAGGCGGGTGAAATCGGCGGCGAGTAATGAGGGAGCGATGATCATTTTGAGATTTTATTTTCTAATTTTTGAATTTTAAGTTGGCGGCCGGAAACTTAAAACTAAAAATTAAAAATCAGAGTGCGCGTTCGCCGTCGAGGCAGCGGCGGATGATGAGCGCGAGGGTCTGCGGCAGATAGGGTTTCTGCAAAAAATTCAACTGCGGGTCGAGCTTGAAATCCTTGCCAAGGGCGTCCGCGCCGTAGCCGGTGGAGAAAATCACCTTGAGCTTGGGTTTTTCCGCCCAGAGTTTTTCCGCAAGTTCGCGGCCGTTCATGCCGCCGGGCATGATGACGTCGGTGAAGACGAGATCAATTTCGTTTTTGTAATCGGCCCAGATTTGCAGGGCGTTCTGGCCGTTCACGGCTTGAAAGACGCGGTAGCCGTGGCGGTTGAGCGTGCGGGTGACGATCTCGCGCAGGTCGCGTTCGTCCTCGACGACGAGGACGGTCTCAGTGCCGCCGCGCGCGCGGAACTGGGTGTCGAATTGTTCCGGCTCGACAATCGGCGCGTCGGAGGCGGGAAAATAAATCTGGAACGTGGTGCCTTGGTTGAGGACGCTTTCCACTTCGATCCAGCCGTGATGCTGCTTGACGATGCCATAGACAGTGGCGAGACCGAGGCCGGTGCCCTTGCCGAGTTCCTTCGTGGTGAAGAAGGGTTCAAAGATGCGCGATAAATTTTCCGGCGGGATGCCGCCGCCGGAATCCGCCGCGCTCAAGCAGATGAATTTTCCGGGCCGCGCCTCGACGGACTGGCGGGCCTGACTGGCGTCAAATTCGCGCTGGCTGATGCGGATGCTCAACTGTCCGCCGCGCGGCATGGCATCGCGGGAATTGACGGAGAGGTTCAACAAAATCTGTTCCATCATGCTGGCGTCGGCTTCGATGACAGCCGGTTCGCTGTTGAAATTAAGTTGGAGTGTAATGTCCTCGCCGAGGAGCCGGCCGAGCATGTCGGACATTTTGCCGACAACGCGGTTGAGGTCAAGCGGCCGCGGGTTGTAAATCTGCTTGCGACCAAACGCGAGCAACTGGCGGGTGAGGCCGGCGGCGCGCTCGGACGCCTGCTTGATCTGCTTCGCCGAAACCAGCGCCTTGGGATCCAACGTGGCCATGGTGAGCAGCGTGGCATGGCCGAGGATGATGGTGAGAATGTTGTTGAAATCGTGGGCGATGCCGCCGGCGAGCTGGCCGATGGCCTCCATTTTTTGCGACTGGCGCAATTGTTCTTCCAATCTTTTTTGCGCCGTGACATCGCGGAACAGGCTCAACCGCAGACGCGGTTTGCCGCCGGAGGCGACATACGAATCCACAATCTCTAACCGCACCGGCCGGCCGTCATGCAGGGTGTATTCGCGTTCGTGCCTGCCCTCCAGCGAACCGGCGCGGAAATGCTCGTGATGGCGCCGGGATAATTTTTCCCAGTCCATGCCGGCGGAATAAACGACCGTGAACGGTTTGCCTTCGAGCTGCTCATTGGTCAGCCCGACGAGCCGGCAGAAGGCGTCGTTCGCCGCCACGATGCTGCCGTGCTCATCCGTGAGCCGCATGCCGTCCACGGAATTTTCCCAGACGGAACGGAACAAGTTCTCGGAACTGCGCAACGCCGCTTCCGCCGTGCGGCGGGCCGTCACGTCCGTGACCATCGTCAAGGCCGCCAACCGGCCACGAAATACCAGCGTCGACCAGTTGACCTCCATGTCCATCACTTGGCCGTCCTTGCGCCGATGGCTCCAGACCAGCCCCTGCGCCTTGGCATCCCATACCGAATCCTTGTCGTGTTCCGGCGCGCGAAGATCCGCGAGCGTCATGCCGAGAAATTCCTCGCGTGAATAGCCGTAATGCAAAATGGCCGCCTCGTTCACTTCGAGAATCTGCCGGTTTTCCAGATCGAACACCCACATCGGATGCGGGTTGCTCTCGAACAACCGCCGGTATTGTTTTTCGCTCCGGCGCAAATCCTCCTCGGCGGCTTCCCGGCGGGCGTGTTCGGCGGCTTCGGCGATGGCGCGGCGCACGGCCGAGGGCAGACGGTCGCGCTTTTGTTTCAGGAGATAATCCGTGGCTCCGGCCTTGAGGCTTTCAATGGCCGCCTGCTCGCCGATGGTGCCGGACATGAGAATGAACGGGAGGCACGGAAATTTTTCGCGAACCAATTTAAGGGCTTCCATGCCGTTGAAGTCGGGCAGATGATAATCGGACAGAACCAAATCCCAGTTTCCCTCCGCCAGCGCCTTGATAAAATCCGCGCGCCGGTCAAGGTTGACAATCTCCACCACCAGCCCGGCGTGAACCAACTGGTCGCGCACCAGCAGAGAATCCGCCGGATCGTCCTCCAGATGCAAGATGCGGAGTGGTGGGTTCATGCGCGCAGTTCCTGATTCAATTCCGACAAAAAATCATTCCGGCGCGCAAATGTAAAGGATGGATGGGATTTTTCGCGTTGACTT
>DMQW01000087.1 GCA_003455565.1 Limisphaerales bacterium | reverse complement strand
GAAATTCAAATTAGGACACTACCCGGATCAAAGTCAAATTCATCGGAGGCAATTTGCCCGCCGTTCAAGTCACGTTTGGGAAGGTTTTGACAATTCCACCCGCTTAAAGTAAAAATCCAACACCACCCGCGAAAAAAAAACTATGAATGAATCGTCAAAACAAAATTTGTTGATTTCCAAAGGGTGGATTCAAGCGGTTGCGCTCGTGATGCTCTTTGGGTTTTTCATCATGGGGTTGCTCGCGTATCGCACTTACACCGACGAGCCGCCGATTCCGGCCCAAGTCGTGGACGCCAACGGAAAGGTTCTTTTCACCGGGCAGGACATCACGGCCGGTCAGGAAATTTTTCTTAAAAACGGATTGATGGAATACGGCTCGATTTTCGGTCACGGCGCGTATCTGGGGCCGGACTTCACGGCGGATTATTTGCATCGCGCCGCGGAAATGGCGGTTGATTATTATGGAGGAACTTCTTCGGACGCGGCGCGGCAGCGAACGATTGACGATTTCAAAACCAACCGTTACGACCGCGCGACCGGCGTTTTGATTTACAGCGCGGCGCAGACCGACGCCTTCCAAAAACTCACCGCTTACTACGCCGGTTTTTTTGGAACACCCACGACCAAATTTGGTCTGCGTCCCAACGCCATCACCGACCCGGAAAAAATCCGGCAGCTCACGGCCTTCTTCAGTTGGTCGGCATGGGCGGCTTCGGCGCTGCGCCCGAACAAGGATTATTCCTACACGAACAACTGGCCGCCGGAATCGCTCGTCGGCAATCACGCCACGGCGGAAACGATTCTTTGGAGCGTGCTTTCGCTCGTCGCGTTGCTGGGAGGCATCGGCCTGTTGCTGGCCGCTTTTGGCCGGTGGAATTTTCTCGGCTGGCATGGCCGCGAGGAGCAGCGCATTTTGTTCCGTCCGCCCGATGAAGTGATGCTCACGCCCGCGCAACGCTCGTGCGCGTGGTTTTTCTTCGTCATGGCGCTGCTGTTTTTTCTGCAAACACTTTTGGGCGGCGCGACGCAGCATTATCGCGCGGAGCTTTCAGACTTTTTTGGCTTCGATTTGGGGCGCGTGCTGCCGTTCAACATCGCCCGCACCTGGCATTTGCAACTGGCGATTTTCTGGGTCGCCACGTCGTTTCTGGCGGCGGGAATTTTTCTCGTGCCGATGATCACGGGACGCGAACCGCGCGGGCAAAGCTGGCTTTCCTATTCGCTGCTCGGCGCGCTGGCGGTTGTTGTTTTCGGCAGTCTGGCCGGCGAATACGCGGGCATCAGCGGTTGGATTCAAAACGGCTGGTCCTGGTTCGGCAATCAAGGTTTTGAATACCTCGACCTCGGCCGCTTCTGGCAAATTTTGCTGACAATCGGTTTGTTCTTTTGGGTTATCATTTTGCTTCGCGGACTGCGCGGACGGCTGCGAATGGAACACATGGGCAACATGCCGTGGCTGTTTTTCTTTTCGTCGCTGGCCATTCCCGCGTTTTACGCCGTCGGTTTGCTCGCGCGGACGGACTCGAACTTTACGACGACGGATTTCTGGCGGTTTTGGGTCGTGCATTTGTGGGTCGAGGATTTTCTTGAATTGTTCACGACCGTCATGGTCGCCTATATTTTCGTGCTGCTCGGCGTCGTGCATCAACGCGTGGCGTTGCGTTTGATTTATCTGGACATCGTGTTGTATTCGGCGGGCGGCGTCATCGGCACGATGCACCATTTGTATTTCTCCGGCGAGCCGGCCATGCACATGGCGCTCGGCGCATTTTTCTCGGCGGCGGAAGTGATTCCGTTGACGTTCCTCACGGTCGAAGCGTGGAGTTTTCTCCAGCTCGGCGCGCAACAAGGTTCGCAGGCGCGCACGCCGTTTCCGCATTTCTGGGCGGTGATGTTTCTGGCGTCGGTCGGTTTCTGGAATTTTCTCGGCGCGGGCATTTTCGGTTTTCTCGTCAATCTGCCGATTGTTTCCTATTACGAAATCGGCACCGCGCTCACCGCCAACCACGCGCATGCGGCGATGATGGGCGTTTATGGAATGCTCGCCGTCGGCCTCGCGCTGTTCTGCCTGCGTTACATGATCCCCGAAAAATTGTGGAGCGACCGCGCGGCCAAAATTAGCTTCTGGTCGCTCAACCTCGGTTTGGCGTGGATGGTTTTCGCATCGCTGTTTCCGCTGGGGCTGCTTCAACTTTATCACTCGGTGAGCGTGAGTTATTTTGACGCCCGCTCGCTGAAATTTCTGTCCAATCATACCAACGCGATGCTCGAATGGTTGCGGCTGCCCGGCGACGCGCTGTTCATCGTCGGCGGAACGTTGCCGATCCTTTACCTCTGCTGGCTCGGCGTGAGCCGCATGAAAATCCAGACACCGCGCGAAGAACCTGACGGCATGCTGTTCACGGAAATTCAGGAATCCAAAAAATTCGGCGAATGATTCACGGCGTCCACATCGAGGTCATTTTGGCTGGCGCATACGCGCTGTTTCTGGTCGGCGTGGCGGCGGTGCTGGAATGGCTCGCACGCCATTCCCATCGCCGCTCGGAACATTTCCGCAACTCCGGTTTTACCTACAAACACAAGCTCGACGTTTGGGAATGTCCCACCGGCCATCATTTGACGCGCGCCAGCACGGACTTTGAACGCCGCATCGCGCATTACCGCGCGCCCGCGCACAAGTGCAACGTCTGCCACTGCAAAAAAGATTGCACCGATTCGGATGGCGGGCGCGAATTGGAAAGCTGTTTGGACGCCTGGCTGCAATCTGAATTACGCCGATTTCATCGCGGTATTTCGCTGACGCTGCTCGCGCTGGCCGTCCTCATGCTGGCGGCGGAAATGTTCCGGCATCAGGAAGCGCGCAATTGGATTGTTCTCGCCGGATTATTGATTCCCATCGGTTTTGCCGGTTCGAGATATTTTGTTTTCTTTACCGAACCGAAACGGAAAAATTGAAAGTGAAACCATGAACCGCACCGCGCAAGGCCGCGTCGCGACGGAGTTGAATTACAAGAAGCTTGGCCTTAAAGTGTCCAAGAGCGGTCAGTCGAGTTTACTTTGAACAAGATTTTTCGAAACCGTTAAAACGAGACCCACGCGATGGACGAGCAGTCCAGTAATATTGACCCTTTTGCCGCCGCGCGGAAACGCATGGTGCAGGAGCAGTTGTCTGGCGTGGCTCCACGCATTCTCGCAGCGATGAGCAAAGTGCCACGACACGAGTTTGTCCCCGAGCTGAGCCGGTCGCTCTCCTACGAGGACATGCCCCTGCCCATCGGCTACGGACAGACCATCTCCCAACCTTACATCGTCGCCCTCATGTCCGGGCAGCTTGACCCGAAACCAACCGACCGCGTGCTGGAAATCGGAACCGGTTCGGGTTATCAAGCCGCCGTGCTCGCCGAACTCGTCGCTGAGATTTGCACCATTGAAATCATCGAACCACTCGCCCTCCGCGCGGCAGCCGATTTGGAACGGCTTGGTTACAAAAACGTCCAGGTGCGCAAAAGTGACGGTTACGCGGGCTGGCCCGAAGCCGCGCCGTTCGATGCCATCATCGTGACCTGCGCGCCGGAACAAGTGCCGCAACCTCTGGTCGAGCAGCTCAAGGACGGCGGGCGGATGGTCATTCCCATCGGCCCGCTTTCAAATCAGGAATTGGTAATTTTTCTTAAACATGGAAACCAACTCAAAGAACGCACCGTGTTGCCCGTGCGCTTCGTGCCGATGACCGGCGAAGCCCAACAGTGAACCATTGAACCACGGCGGCTTTTTTTCTTTCGCTCCGTGTTTAATCCGTGTTCAATCCGTGACCGCAGAATATGCCCAAGCGCACTGACATCCACAGCGTCCTCATCATCGGGGCCGGCCCGATCATCATCGGCCAGGCGTGCGAGTTTGATTATTCCGGCACGCAAGCCTGCAAAGCCCTTCGCGAAGAAGGCTACCGCGTCGTCCTCATCAACTCCAACCCGGCCACCATCATGACCGACCCCGAGTTCGCCGACCGCACCTACATCGAACCCATCACGCCGGAATGCGTGGAGAAAATCATCGTCCGCGAGTTGGAAGAGATGAAGAAAATGGGCGTTCCTGTGGATTCCGGCGTAGCGGCGTCTCGGCAGAGCGCCGCAAACTCATTGGAAAATCAGCGGCGCTCTGCCGAGACACCGCTACAAGTTCCATACAAACTCGTCCTGCTCCCCACGCTCGGCGGCCAGACCGCGCTCAACACCGCGATGTCGTTGCATCGCTCCGGCGTTCTGGAAAAACACGGCGTCGAAATGATCGGCGCGAAAGCCGAGGCCATCCAGAAAGGCGAAGACCGCCAGATTTTCAAAGACCTCATGTTGAGCATCGGCCTCGACGTTCCCATTTCCGGCACGGCGCACAACATGGACGAAGCCCGCGCCGTGGCCGACAAGATTGGCCGCTTCCCGCTCATCATCCGGCCCGCGTTCACCCTCGGCGGCACGGGTGGCGGCATCGGTTACAATCAGGAAGAGTTTGAAGCGATTGCCAAAGGCGGCATCGAGCTTTCGCCCGTCAACGAAATCCTCATCGAGGAATCCCTCCTCGGCTGGAAGGAATACGAGATGGAAGTGATGCGCGACAAGGCCGACAACTGCGTCATCATCTGCTCCATCGAAAACTTCGACCCCATGGGCGTCCACACCGGCGACAGCATCACCGTCGCGCCCATCCAGACGCTGACCGACAAGGAATTTCAGATCATGCGCGACCAGAGCTTCGCCGTCATCCGCGCCGTGGGCGTCGAGACCGGCGGCTCGAACATCCAGTTCGGCGTCAGCCCGGAGAACGGCCGCATGGTCATCATCGAGATGAACCCGCGTGTCAGCCGCAGTTCCGCGCTCGCGTCCAAGGCCACCGGCTTTCCCATCGCGAAAATCGCCGCCAAACTCGCCGTCGGCTACCTGCTCGACGAACTCAAGAACGACATCACCCGCGAAACCCCCGCGAGCTTCGAGCCGAGCATTGATTACGTCGTGACAAAAATCCCCCGGTTCGCGTTTGAAAAATTTCCCCAAGCCGATCCGACCCTGACGACCCAGATGAAATCCGTCGGCGAAGCCATGGCGATCGGGCGGACCTTCAAAGAAAGCCTCCAGAAGTGTCTCCGCTCACTCGAAATCGGACGCAGCGGACTTGGCGGCGACGGCAAGCCGTGGCGGATTGGAACAGAAGTTTACGGGGACAGAGATATTCTTCCTCGCGATGTAATTTCCCGCAAACTCTCCGTCCCGAACGCCGAGCGAATCTTTTTCATCCGCCACGCGCTGCGGGCTGGATTCACGATTGAGGAAATTTTCCAATTGACCAAAATAGACAGATGGTTCTTGGTTCAGATAAAGGAGATTGTGGATTTTGAAGAGGAGTTGGCGACGGCAAAAAACTAATTTTATGAGTGCGATTGCGAATGTCATCCCGTTGGAACGAATCGAACATTCCATCCTTTTGATTCGCGGACACAAGGTGATGTTGAGCATCGAACTGGCAAATCTCTACCAAGTCGAGCCGCGCGCTTTGATTCAGGCGATCAAGCGCAATCTCAATCGTTTTCCCTCCGACTTCATGTTTCAGCTCACGGCTGAAGAATGGGAAAACTTGAAATCACAATTTGTGATTTCAAGTTGGGGCGGCGTTCGCACACCGCCCTACGCCTTCACCGAACAGGGCGTCGCCATGCTTTCCAGCGTTCTGAACAGCGACCGTGCCGTTCAGGTCAACATCGAGATCACGCGCGCCTTCGTGCGGTTGCGGCAGTTGCTGGCGTCCAACGCTGACCTCGCGCGCAAGCTGGAAACGCTGGAGAAGAAATACGACGCGCAGTTCAAGGTTGTGTTCGACGCCATCCGGCAGTTAATGTCACCGCCAGCCAAGCCGAGACGGGAAATCGGTTTCCATGTGAAATATGACGACGACCAACCCAAGGCCAAAAAGCGCTGAACGCCACGCCCTCCGCGCCGGCTTCACCATCGAGGAGATTTTCAACCTCACGAAGATTGACAGATGGTTCTTGGTTCAGATAAAAGAAATCGTGGATTTTGAGGAGGAATTGGCGGGGGCGAAAAGCTAATGAGATATGAAATGGTGGAAGCATCTCTCTGCAATTGCCATTTACCTCTTTCAACGGCGGTGGTGGCACTTCATCGCAGCCACTAGGGCAGAACACCCGGATAATTTCCTTCAACAGATAACCTGCTTGCAGGAAAAGTTGTCCACCCTGTCACCGCGCGAAATCCGCCGGTTTGCAGAATTTTATGAAGGCCAGCGCAACCAGACCTTTGCGCCTGAACTATGGTATGCAGCCAAGATCATCACGAGCAATTTTGCCGAGACCAGCTTTGCCGTCCTTCAGCATTTCATCGTTTTGCGCGGCCGCGAAGATTTCCTGAAAATCCTTTCTTCACCGGAAAATCTCGCCGCGCATACGTTGCCCAAAAACGTGGACCGTGAGGTCGTGCGCAATACCTGTCGCAAAGTTTATACCGAAAAAACTGGCAAGCCGCTGACCGCCTCGCTGCTCGCTTCGGTTCGGATCATACCATTTCTCATTAACATTCGGTAACATGACTCAGGCGGTAACGTTTGCTTGAGAGTGAAGCCAGTGATGGACAAGGGACAAGGCCCGGGCGGGGGTTTCCCAAAACGGACGCAGCGCCTGGGTGAGCGCCTCCTCCAGTTCGTCGAGGCTGGCAAAGTGCCGGTTGCACGTCACGTCCTGCGTTTGATCCCACAGTCCTTCCACCGGGTTGAGTTCGGGGCTATACGGCGGCAACGGCAGCAGATGAATCCGTGCGGGCAGCGCCACATCCCCCGTCCGCGGATGAAAGCCCGCCTGATCCCAGATGACCACATGTTCCGCGTTGGCGTCGCTGTTTGCAAGCTGCTGGAGAAACCCGCAGCTCAACTCCAGACTGACCGACGGGAGGAACTGAAACTCGGCCAACCCCTCGACCACCTCCACCGCGCCATACACATATTCCCATTCATAGCGTTGTTCCTGAGCGAACACCACCCGCTGGCCGCGCAACGCCCAACAGCGCCGGCTTTGCGTGTGCAACCCGAACCGAGCCTCATCCGCCACCCAAAGCTTCACCGCCCGATCTTTGGGCAAGTTAAGCTTTTCGAGGTTTTGCTCCAGGTCGGCGCGAAACGCGGCCACGGCCGCCGGGTTCTGTTTGACGTGGCAGGGACGCGGAACCCGGAGCGCGCCGCCCACTTTTCCCAACCAGTAATAAAGTGACTTGGTCGCCCGCTGGATGCCGTGCGTTTCCTTAAGCCAAGCGGCCACTTGACCCGCCGTGCGCCACTGGCCAGCCTTGAGTCCGGCTTGCAGCTGGGTTTGCACCTTGGCCTCTGCGACCGGGCTGGGTTTGCCGGGGGGAGCCGTCCGTTCCAAGAGTTGCGTCACGCCGCCGTCGGCAAAATCATCCAACCACACTTGAATGGTCGAACGCGCGCGGCCAGCCAATCCGGCCAGTGCCGCCAAGGAATGCTGGCCGCTCGTGGCCCACAACACCACTTGCAGCCGTTCCTTGTCGCGCGGATCGGTGGCGGCGCGGATTTGTTCTTTGAGTTGCGCCGCGTCCGTCGCACTCATCGCCAGTTTGGTTCGTTTTCTGCCCATGCCCAAGGATACACCACCGCCAATCCCTTGACCAGATATTTATACCGTTTGTTATAGGGAATTGGTAT
>DMQW01000365.1:320-6276 GCA_003455565.1 Limisphaerales bacterium | reverse complement strand
CCCCGCCAGGGAAAGAAATCTCCATTTTGCCTGTGGATGTCGCCTGCCACGGAGGATGCCTGTCCGCCATACAGGTATGTCGGAGCTTGAGCCTTCACCGGCACCACAGTCGTCTGGGAGGTTTGACCATAGACTCCAAACACAGCCATTGCCGTCGCCATCCAAATTAAAAGATACTTCATAAAAAATATTGTTCTTATTGCTGATACATTTCGGGTAGGTCTGCTCATTCTGCCAAACGAAACCGGAAAGAGAATGGACAGACCGTCATTTTTCATGTATCGTTTTAACTTTAGATCTGGTTCCATAGGGGTTGATAGGGGTTGATTCAGCTCGCAAGTTGTTGGCCTCAACGGTTCGACGATTGGATTTGGATTTATGAAACTGCTTGTAGAGGGTGTTCCGAAAGTTTTTGCAACGGATTCAAATGAAGGTGGCTACGCCGATACAAGTGGGGTGTCGTGCCAGGCAGTTTGAGTTAGAGTCCGGGCATGAGTTTGACGTTGCCTCCTGTCGGCACCATCCGCCTGCTCGAACTGGTGAGTCCTTACGCACCTGATGACTGCATCGCCGCAGTTTGCCCGCGCTTCTTCGCTGGGAGAAAAATCCATCGCAATCACCGTTCATCCTGATGCCCAGCCGACATCGGGCACACTGCAAATCCCCGCCCGCTCCGCAGCCGTCGTCATGGAACAATAAATTGCTGCCTGAACTCTGTTGGATAAATGCGTAGAAGATGCAATAATTATCGGATTTCCCTTGAAAAATGGTCGGGGCGGGGAGATTTGAACTCCCGACCTCTTGCACCCCAAGCAAGCGCGCTAGCCGGACTACGCTACGCCCCGAACCATGACCGCAGTCTAATGAATCGCCGCGCCAATTCAATCCAGAAGATGAAATTCCGTTTTCTGGCCGGCCGTTTTTGCCCCGGCGAAACGGTGGCAAATCCTGATTTTAGGCAACGACACCAAGGATTAAAATGAGACATTGCCCGATTTTACAATGCGGGTTTGCGTCCCAAAATAATTAGTTTAAACTGCGCGCATGAACTACCGCGAACTTGGACGGACCGGCTGGCAGGTTTCTGAAATCAGTTTTGGCACCTGGGCCATCGGCGGCGCGTGGGGCAACGTGGACGACCGCGAATCCATCGCCGCGCTCCACGCCGCGCTCGACGGCGGCGTGAATTTTTTCGACACGGCGGACGTCTACGGCGACGGCCACAGCGAACGGCTGCTCGCCAAATTAAAAAAAGAGCGGAAGGAAAATTTTTACATCGCCACAAAAGCCGGACGGCGTCTGCCAACGCAATCGCTCGCCGGCTACAACCGCGCGAATCTCACGTCGTTCGTCGAACGCAGTCTGAAAAATCTGGAGACGGACGCGATTGATCTGCTGCAACTGCATTGCCCGGCCACCGAAGTTTTTTACGCGCCGGAAGTTTTTAAAATTCTCGACGACCTGGTGAAAGCCGGCAAGCTTCGGCATTATGGCGTGAGCGTGGAAAAAGTCGAGGAGGCGCTCAAGGCCATTGAATTTCCGAACGTCCAGACCGTGCAGATCATCTTCAACATTTTCCGGCAGCGTCCGGCGGAATTGTTTTTTGCCGAAGCGCAGAAACGCAAGGTCGGTATCCTGGCGCGCGTGCCGCTGGCGTCGGGGATGTTGTCTGGCAAAATTTCGCGCGACAGCAAATTCGCGGCGGACGATCATCGCCAGTTCAACCGGCACGGCGAGGCGTTTGATCGCGGCGAAACTTTTTCCGGCGTGGACTTTGAAACCGCTTTGGGCGCGGTGAAGGAATTGAAAAAACTCGTGCCGCCGGGCGCATCGCTCGCGCAAATGGCGTTGCGGTGGATTCTGGAATTTCCCGCCGTGACCTGTGCGATTCCCGGCGCGAAACGTCCGGGGCAGGTCGCGGAAAACCTTGCGGCGTCCGACTTGCCGCCGTTATCCGCCAAGACGATGAAGGAAATCCGCGCAATCTACGACGGCCAGATCAAGCCGCTGGTGCATCATTATTGGTAAGCAGAAAATCGTAATCCTAATTTTAAATCTTAATCGCAATCTCTGTCATCTGCCGATTACGATGACGATTAAGATTAAGACCCCAAACCGCCTTGCCGCGCTGCCGGCTTTGCGTTAGTTTCGTCGCGTTATGGAAAACTCGACTTTCTCTTCGCCCGCCGGCGGTTCGCCGCCGCCACCCTTGACACCGCCACCGGTCATCGCGCCGCCAGCCGCGCCGCCCCGCAAGGGTCGCGGCTGGATGATTGCCGCGATTATTTTGATCGTGCTGCTGGCGTTCAGCCTGCTCGGAAATTTCACGCAGATAGCCGTGCGGGCGCTGGGTTTTAGCCAGGGTTTCCAGACCGCCACGGCGCGGCAGGTCGGGCCGAAACTGGATGAGGGCATCATCGAGGACAACGGTTCGCGCAATAAAATCGCCGTCATCACCGTGGACGGCATCATCACCAGCCACATGGGGAACGTGGCGGGCAACAACATGGTGGACGTCATCCAAGCGCAGCTTGACCGCGCCGCCGATGATGACCATGTCAAGGCCGTGATTCTCAAGATAGATTCGCCCGGCGGCGAAGTGATGGCGGCGGATGAGATTTACAAGGCCATCGCGGATTTTCAGACGAGCGATCCCGCCGAACACGGCAAGCCCGGTCGCAAAGGCAAGCCGGTGATTTGTTCCATGGGCAGTCTCGCGGCGTCGGGCGGTTATTATATTGCCGCGCCGTGCCGCTGGATTGTGGCGAACGAACTGACGCTCACCGGCAGCATCGGCGTGATCATGCACGGCTGGAATTATCGCGGCTTGATGGACAAGGTCGGCGTTGCGCCGATGACTTACAAGAGCGGCAAGTTCAAGGACATGCTGAGCCCCGACCGCAGCACGAATGAAATTCCCGCCGAGGAGCACGTGCTGGTGCAGGCGCTGATTGATGAAACTTACGGAAAATTCACAAACGTCGTTGGCATCGGCCGTTCCGATGCGCATGTCTTGAATAAAAAAGAAGGCAGGCCGCTCGCCGACAACTGGGCGGATTTCGCTGATGGCCGCGTGGTTTCCGGCAAACGTGCGTTGGAAATCGGCTTCGTTGACCAGCTCGGCGATTTTGATGACGCGGTGAAAAAAGCCGAAAGCATCGCGCATATCCACGGTGCCACTCTGATCGAATACCGCGAGCGTTACGACCTCGCGAATTTTCTCTCGATGTTCGGTCAGAGCGGCCAGGCGCACGACATCAAGCTGGATCTCGGCCTGGACATTCCGAAGTTGCGCGCCGGCGGCATGTATTTCCTGTGGCAGATGCCGGAAAATTAAAATGAAAAACGTCACGGTCATCACGCATCCGCTGGTGCAGCACAACCTCGCGCGGCTGCGCGACCACCGGACGGAGCAGCAGGAATTCCGACGGCTGCTCGGCGAAATTGCGTCGCTGATGATCTACGAGGCGACGCGGTCGCTCGGCGTCAAAAAAATTTCCGTCCGCACGCCGCTCGCGCCCGCGCCCGGCTTTCAACTCGAACGCGAAATCGCCCTCGTGCCCGTGCTGCGCGCCGGGCTGGGCATGTTGAATCCGATTCTCGAACTCATCCCGCACGCCCGCGTCGGCTTCATCGGCCTCAAACGCGAAGAGACGACGTTGCGCGCGATGTTTTACCACCAAAGCCTGCCCAAAAATCTCGGCAACTTTGAAGTCATCTTGATTGACCCGATGCTCGCGACCGGCGGCAGTTCCATCGCCGCGCTGGATCTGCTGGTGGAGCAGGGCGCAAAACATCTCCGCGTCGTGAACCTCGTCGCCGCGCCCGAAGGCATCCGCGCGGTGCAAAAAAAACATCCGCGCGTGCCGATTTTCACGGCGGCGGTGGACAAAAAATTAAATGAAAAAGGTTACATCCTGCCCGGCCTCGGTGACGCTGGCGACCGGCTTTTTGGAACTTGAATCTGTCCGCAGATTTCGCAGATTGACGCAGATTCAACCAAACATTTTTTCTGAAAGTTGAGAAACCGTAAATTTAATCTGCATAATCTGCGGATGCCATAAAATGAAACGTCCTGAAACTTTGCTCATCTTTACCGACAGCGAGCATGACGCGAACATGCTTTACGCCACCGGCCTGTTCGTGCCCGACCCGTTTGCTTATCTCAACATCCGGGGCCGCGCGCTGCTGGTGATGAGCGACCTGGAAATTGACCGCGCCCGCGTGCAGGCCCCGCATTGCCAGGTGATTTCTCTTTCCGACCACCAGAAAAAACTTCGGGCGCACGGCGTCAAACACCCGCGCACGGCGGATGTCATCGGCGAAATCTTGCGCGAAAAGAAAATCCGCCGCGTCACCGTGCCGGACAATTTTCCCCTCGGCCTCGCGCTGGAGTTGAAAAAACTCGGCGTGACGGCCACGCCGCGCCGCAGAACTTTTTTTGCGGAACGTGAAATCAAACTGGCTGGCGAGGTCAAAAAAATTTCCGCCGCGCTGATGATGGCCGAGGTCGGCATGGCGGAGGCGATGCTCGCGCTGCGCAATTCCAAAATCGTCCGGGGCAAAAAACTGGTCTATCGGAACGCGCCGCTGACCTCCGAGCGGCTGCGCGCCGTGATTGACACCGCCGTCCTGCAGGCCGGCGGACTCGCGGCCAACACCATCGTTGCCGGCGGGCGGCAGGGCTGCGACCCGCACGAACGCGGTCACGGCCCGCTCCACGCGCACGAGCCGGTCATCATTGATATTTTTCCGCGCTCGCACGCGACCGGCTACTTCGGCGATATCACGCGCACCGTCGTCCGGGGCCGCGCCAGCGCCGCCGTCCAGAAACTTTACGACACCGTCAAACGCGGCCAGAAGATTGCGTTCCAAAAAATCCGGAGCGGCGCGTCCACCAGCGCCATTCACAACGCGGTGCAGGTTTGTTTTGAGCAGCAGGGTTTTGCCACCGGCAAGCACAATGGCCGGATGCGGGGATTTTTCCACGGCACCGGCCACGGACTCGGACTGGAAATCCACGAATCGCCGCGCATGGGCAGCATGTCCATCGGTCAATTGAAAACCGGCCAGGTCGTCACCGTGGAGCCGGGACTTTATTATCCGGAAATCGGCGGGGTGCGGCTTGAAGACGTGGCGTTGGTCACCAAAACCGGTGCGCGGAACCTGACGCGGTTTGAGAAGGTGCTGGAGCTGTAAAATTTATTTTGCGCGCCCGGCCAGCCGCCTGAAAAGTTTTTCATTCAGCGGCGCAAAATATTTTCTGAACAGCACGGCAAACCAGATGCTCAAGACGGTTGAAGCCACGACGTCCGAAAGATGGTGGCAATTCAGCGCAATCCGCGACCACATGACGGCAAGCGCGTAGACCGCCGTCGCCGCGCCCCAGCCGCGATTCACCAGCCACGCCGCCGCCACCAGCCCGACCGCCGACGCCGAGTGGCCGGAGGGAAACGAACTGAATTGATACTTGCCGATGAGCCAATGGCCGTCGTGCCACACGCCGTAAAATCCCTGTGGCAACGGCGCGGTCGGGCGCGTGCGGCCAATCAGCACGCGAAAAATCGTGGCCACGAGTCCGGCGATTTCTGAGGTGAGCGCGACAAAAAAAATGTTCGCGGCGATGACCGGTTTTTTCCGCCACACAAAAAATACGGCGAGCAGAATTCCGCCGATGCCGACCACCCAGCCTTCACCAATTTTTGAAAACCACCACGCCACATCATGCAGCGAGGATGGATTGGCAGCAACCAGCGCGCCGTCCACGGTGTCGTCTAGCGGGAACATCGCCGCGACGACAGCCACGCCGGCCAGCAGCCAGAGCCAGAAGCGGCGGTTGAAATGATTCGTCATCGCGGCCACTTTAGCGCGTTGCGCTTGCAAATAAAAATCCAAATCGCTAGTGTCCGCGAGAATTAGCGGATGGATTGGAGCGCGGCGTTCACGCCGCTTCAGT
>DMQW01000365.1:0-124 GCA_003455565.1 Limisphaerales bacterium | reverse complement strand
ATTTCCAAGCTGCTGTTGAAGACGGATACTGAAGCGAGCTGAAGCTCGCGCTCCATCCCAACCATGCCGCTGCCAGAATTAAGCAAATATAATTTTTCCCTGATGCAATCTTGGTTTGAAAAAC